>JAFRJB010000016.1 GCA_017432485.1 Clostridia bacterium | reverse complement strand
TTCAGTGTTCAGTCGCAAGGCTACGCCTGTTTAGTCAGCGCATAGGTAAGTCTTTAGTGTCAGCGCATAGGTAAGTCCTGTTGAAAGTCAGAACAGTAAGATAGGTTGTAAAGATATAGTAGAAGCAGAGCGGAGAGTGCCCCGCGGGGCACTCTCCGCTCCGGGCGATTTGAATTTGCTTCTATTTAGATTTTAAATTTTCCAAGGGATAAAAACAAGTGGAATTCATATCGAGTGTTCCTAACAGAAAATCGGTAAGAAAAACTTCATAAATGTTTTCTTCTTGTGTAGGTTTTAGCCCTACTTGCAACCCCTTTAATGCATATCCTATTGTTATTCGAATTGAGTTGACAATGATCTCTCCGGAGGCTGTTACCTTTCTCGTGAGAAAGCCGAAAGGATAATCTATCTCGTCATAATCTCCTGTATATTTTCTTGGAGATTGAGTGTAGAGTTCATCCGGCACTTTCATTCCGATTGCCTCATTAGGTCGAATAGAATTGTATTCTTTAACCCACTCGTCAATGAATTTTTGATTCGCCGAAATACCACCTTTGATTTTGCCTTCTATCTCATTGGCAATATCTGCATGCAGTCTCTCTAAAGAACCATTTTGACCGGGGCAACCTTTCAAAGATCTATCCGGCATAATACCTAATGTTATCCACCAAGCAGACAGAGAGGTTAAATTAAGTAATCCATTTGGTGCCGCAAATGGGGATCCATTATCACTATGAATTGCTTTAGGTAAGCCATATTTTTTAAAAAGCACTGTCATCACTGCACGAACGGCTTCGCTTGTTTTTGATGTCATCAGTTGTACACAAAGCAGTTTCCGAGAATACTTGTCTCTTACGGTAAATGGCTCACATATTTCACCGTCAGATTTCCACCAACCTTTAAAGTCAATACACCACACATCGTTTGGTTCGTAAGCTTGGATTTGCTGCTGCAACCTCGGACAATCCGAACTTGCCGGTTTTCTGATTTTCCGCTTTTTTACAAGACCGGCTTTATCTAAGATTCTTTTTACAGATGATAGACTGGGCACTTCTTTTTCAGGGTATATTCGAGCATATCTTTCCCTAATTTTTTTAGGTCCCCAAGAAATGTGAGCGTTTTTGATTCGTATTAATTCAGCTGCTGTATCTCCATCTATTTGGTTTGGATGTGAAACGGAACTTTTTGACTATTCTATTAATCCGGACTTACCTTGTTCGAAGAACCGATTTTTCCATTTGTGACCGGTTTTTTCAGATATTCCAAACTCAGCGCACAGGTGTTTAAACGGTTTGTCTTGTTTGAGCATTTCGTGAATGAACTGTTCTTTTTGTTCCATTGCGTTGGTTTCCTTCCATGGCATAATGATCACCTCTTTGGCTTCCATTATACCTTGAAAGACTTACCGATGCGCTGAACCTGCACTTACCGATGCCCTGACACTTTCAACTTACCGATGCGCTGAACCCGCACACGCCTTGCATTTTATGAAACCGCCCTATCAAGGGCGGTGCGCGCATAGCGCGCGGTGGGTGAAACTGAAAACTGAAAGCTGAAAACTGAAAACTGACAAATAAGGGTTGTCGAGCAAACAGCTCGACAAATCCTTATTTGTCGCAAAGAAAATCGGCTGAACCGAAGTTCAGCCGATTGTTGTTTGTTGTTACTGAATCAAGGAATATCGCCTGCCGGGATATCATCATTATGGTCGATAATCTTCGCTTGTGCATACCACGCAAGCGGGTCGGAGTATTTAACCATTTCATCCGCAAGGCCGTATACCAGGTTTGAGGAAGGATAGCCGCTTTCTTCACCGCCGTTGGAAGCACAGTTGTCATAAACCGTGTAGAGCTTACCGCGGTACATATACCTCATATAAGGTCTGCCGATATAGTAGTACTTCCAGTTCTTCGCTCTGATTTGGATTACCAGATTGAAGGTGAACTGGTCACTCTCCGACTCATTGCCTTGGTTATGGACATGATAGGTCACACCATCCCAGTTATTGGTATTCTTATTAAAGGTACCTTTTGCTGCATTTTGAGCCGGAACACTCATGCGCGCAAGTTTTGCATCTGCCGCACTGTTTTCGATGGTCATATCTGCAAAACCGTCTGTGTAATGGTCATACACATAAGTTTCTTGCGAATAAACGAAACCGAAGTCAACAACTGCATTGTCAACACCCGCTGCAATCAGCTGCGCCTGCGTGTAGTTGTAATACGCGGGGTTGATTGCCACATCCAAACCTGCGGGCAAGGATGCTGCACCGGAGAAGCGCATATCCTGCGGGGTTCTCAAATAGGTGGGACTATCCGGGTCATTGTCAAAACTCGTATCGGGTTGACCGCTTGCCGTCTTCATCAAGCGTATGCCGGCGCCTCTGTCGGCGTAACTGTAACCGCCATCGCCCTGCGGAATGGTCGGGTCAGTAAAGTCATTGAAATTCGCGCTGGGCACTTTCGAAGTGTTGGTATCATCATTAATGACATCATTTGCCAAGCGGTCTAATGCATTTGCGCCGGAATACTCGGTGGGATTAGATTCATCGATTTCATAGATATCCTTGGAAGTGTTATAGTCAGCAGCACGCATCATTGCGCAGCGAGAACACTTGAAATACTCAAAACCGGGCGAAGAATCTTTCGGTGTATAGGTGGTTTGCCGGTAATCGTGACCGAGTCTGTAACCGGTGGTGCCTTCTGCAGCTGTGTAGTAAATGCTGTTGCTGATATCGTCGCAACGAGAGCAGGTGTAGAAATACTCACCATCGGTCGTACAAGTTGCCGGGGTCTTTTCGGTCTCATTATCTCTTCTGGTATCTTTCGTGTAATTGTGTCCCTGTGCCGGCACGACGGAAGTGTTGCTATCATTACCGCAGACCGTACAGGTCTTGGTCAAAACACCGGTCTCGGTACAAGTCGGCTGAGTAGTCACTTCACCTTCATCCCACGCGTGACCGATTCTGCCGGCTGTCCATACATTGGAATTATTTTTGTAGATATCTTCACCGCAGGTGGCACAGACTTTCCAGTGGTTGGAACCATCGGACTCGTAGCTGCCGGAAGCATCGTGACCTAAAGCAGTGGTGTAATCATCTCTAAAACTGTAGGAACAGGTCGGGCAGGTGTAGGTGGTGTAGCCCTGTGTAGTACAAGTGGGAGCAGTAGTCACCGTGTTATATCCACTGTGAGAATTGCTGGCTACATAGCCGCAGACTTTACAGCTTCTGGAGTGTGTGCCGTCACCATTGTCTTGCCAAGCATTCCAATCGTGGTTTGCTAACTCCTGCTTCTCGCCGCAGCCGTTAATACAGTTTTTCCAGTGTTGCTCTGCAGAAGTTTGCCAACCTTCACCGGTGGTGTTATGGCCCTTTGCCGGGAGGTCATTTTTATCTACATAATCTGTTGAGCTATCCCCGCTGAAAGGCGAAGTCGCCGTGTAGCGGGTGGTACCGACAGATGTACAGGTGTTCGGGGTCAAAACCGCACTTGTAACAACTGCCGCCTGCGATTGATTATGAGCAGAATTTCTGCCGCACTCTCTGGAAGCGGTTGCAGTCTTACCATCCTCAGCGAAGCTGAATGATGTCGCGCTCCAATCGTGACCAAGTGCCGGGCGGTCATTGACAACTTTTGTGCCGGTTGTACCATCGCCAAAGGGTGAAGTTGCTGTATAGGTAGTCGTACCGACTGTTGTACAGGTTTCATCCGTTGTTATTTCACTTGTAATGCCGCTGCCTAACGAAAGCAATTGAGACTGCGTATGGTCACAGCCGCTTACGCTGCACTGCCTGCTGGCGGTGCAAGTATTGCCGTCTTCCGCAAAAGTAAAGGTCGTTGCGCCGTAATTATGGGCTCTGGTAGTAGCATATGAGCATACGGAACAAGTGGCGCTATGTTTCTGGTGCACATTTTCATCCTCATCACTGAGCGGTGCGTAATTAAAATTATGTGCGGTAGCGGTAAAGCCTTGAGATTTCACCGTGGTATCGGCAGTAATGTTGTTATAGGCTGTATCCCAACCGTTCCACGGGTAATGGTAATCATCATCCGGTGCCTTGGTCCGGTCTGCCGGCGCCGTTGCAGCGCAACCGTAAGATATACTTTGGGTGTTTGAATTATTTACTTTAATAATTTGGTCATCTTCGTCTTTAAAAGTGACCGTATATTTTGCATCATTGACCGTTAATGTTGCTGATCTTGACAAATTGGTGCTTGTGCCGCTCGCATTAATATACGGCCAATTTAATGTTGCGGTAATCGTTTGGGAATTCGTGGTGCCTTTAATATTTTGATTAAAGCCGACCGAGGTTGTTTTTCCGCTCTGCGATAAGCCGCCTGTACCTGCCAAATTGGTTGTTTGACTCGAGGCAACGGAAATGGTATGAGTCAACGCCACACCGTACTGGTCAACCGGTTCGGTGTAGGAAAGCGTTCTTTCCACTGCCGATGTAGAAGAAGTTTTCGGAATGGTTACCGCCGATGTATCGGAATACGCCGGTGCAAAGGAGCTTGCCGTATAAGTGCTGGTAGGCTTCGGGTAAGCGGAGTTCAAAATGCTGCCGGTAGAGCGAACAGGCACTTTTTTAGAGCCGCCGCTTGTTGCCCAACACTCACTGGTTCTGCCGTTATCGGTATAGTTGCTGGCAATACCGCATCTGTGTGAAGAATCACAAGAGGAACCGCTCGTACCCTGTGTGCCGTTACCGCCCACATCACCGGTCCAACTCCAAGAGGAACCGTTCCAGGTTGCCACCTGTAAATAGAAGTAGAAACTACTGTTTGAAAAAGAACTGTTTTCGAAATACTTACAGGTTACACCGGTCGGGAAGCCGTTGATTAAAAGCCCGTCATCCGCCGGAAAGTAGCCGCAAAGTTGGTTGCCGGAGGAAATAATATCTTTTCTGCCACCGGCATCATAATCACCCAAGTTAAACCACACGGCGCCTTCAGTGCCGGTGCCGTTGTTGTTTTTGTAAGTAATCTGTGCCCATTCGCACCAGTAGTCGCCGGTATCGCTGGAACCGGTAATGCTTCTGCCGGCAACGGCATCGGACTGTGTGGTGGAATTGACATATTTAATGCCTGCCTTATAAGTAGTATTGTCGTGGATGGTGCCGTCCATATTAGAACCATCTAAAAACTTATTGTGCTCACCGTCTTCCACAACAAGGATTCTCACCCTGTACTGCCCTTTACCGTTGGTAAGAGAGGGTTGAGAAGTACCCGTAGTAATAGACTGGAGGTTAACGGTAACGCTCGTTGCTGCATTCGCTGTGGGCGCACTAAACACCCAGCAGGAAACGAGCATCACCGCGCACAGTGCCAGTGACAATGCTCTTTTTGCAATATGATTTGTTTTCATAAAGCATTCCCCTTTCGAAAATATTTATGTGCTTTCATTAATGTAATGAATTAAAAGCAAAATATTATATTTATTTATTTTATTATACTATAAACATAATGTAAAAATCTATCACAGAGAAAACTAAAATAATAAAGCGCTGTTTGTGCAGAATGCACAAATCAGGATTTGTGGAGCCCTTGCGGCTCCCAAATCCTTATTTGTAATGCGGAATTCGGAATGCGGAATGCGGAATTAAAGGTGGCAAGGCTACGCCTTGCATTTTAATGTTTCTTCACTGCGACTAGAATAACTAAAAAACACAAAAAATCTAATAACTATAGGAAAATTGTGTTTAATAATTCCAGATATAGAGCGAAGCGG
>JAFRJB010000139.1 GCA_017432485.1 Clostridia bacterium | reverse complement strand
GCACCTCATTTTTAAGATTTTTCGTACAAGAACAAGGCACAAACCCCTTGGCAAGGCTGACGCCTGCCAAGGGGTTTTAACGAAGTTGTTGTGCAAAAAGATAAAAATGAGGCTTATTATCCTTATCAACACGTGGGCTTCGCGGTAGGCTTTTTTACTTTTTAGTGTTCAGTTTTCAGTGTTCAGTTTTCAGTGTTCAGTAAAGGCGAGTTCTAACGAACTCGCCTTTTTTATGCGCGCTGCGCGCGCCACCTCTAATTCCGCATTCCGAACTCCGCATTACTTCTTGATGCCCATTTTCTCTTTAATCTGCTCGGTATTCTCCTGCACTTTTTCTTTGATGGCATCGGTGTTTTCCTGCACCTTTTCTTTGAAAGCATCGGTGTTTTCCTGCAGCTGCACTTTGAGCGCTTCGGTGTGCTCCTGCATTTTTTGCGCCGCGCTCTCGGCAGAGCCTTTGAGCTTTTCATAGTAGTGCTTTAAGTGCTCTTGCATATTGCCGCGAAAGACAAATGTAAACTCGGTTTTCTCTTTTTTCTGCTCGCGCGAAGCGACAATGTCTTCTTTTAAATCGTCATAGAAGATAACGATACCGTTTTCCTCGGCGAACTGCTTGACTTTTTTGACCATTTGCATGGAATACGCGTAGTCGACAAAGAAAATGCCGTAAAACACACCGAAAATAAAGAGGATGTAGTTTTGCGAGATAAAATAATCGACCACATCGGGCAGCCACGAATGGAAAAGAAAATAGTATGTAGCACCGACCACGCCCCAAATGCAGGAAAACAGCGGGCAGATAATACCCTTGTAGTTGCCCCACTGGCGCGAATAATCCCAGAGCCTGATTTTCATGCGAATAATGAAGATTTCGCCGGCAATGAGTTCGACCAAGGTCATTATCACCGCTTCACTGAGCACAATCACAATCGCCTTAAGCCACGCGTTTTCAATCGGCAGCATATCGCCGAAATACGACATAAAGTAAAGGATAGAAAGCCCGAAGCCGTAAATCGGCAGACAGGGACCTGCCAAAAAGCCGGGGTTGACCCAGCGGTTTTTGCCCTTGGCGAGCATCATAAAGTGCCTGAAAAAGAGCTCGACCACCCAGCCGCCGGCAGAGCCGATCATAAAGAAGGTGGCAAAGCGAAATACATATGTCATTCCATCACCTGTAAAGTTTGATTGTGCCTCACTTCCTTCATTATAACACTTTCCAATATATAATCAATCGAAATATAGCACAATTTATCCCGCGCAAAAATGTACTTTTCCATTAAGTTTTCATAGAGCCGGAAAAAAGAGATTCAGGCAGTTGCCTGAATCTCTGTTCATTTCACATTAAAACTCTTCGTATTCTACAGAGCCGTCGGAATAAATAATGGTGTAGTAGCCGTGAGACTGGTCGTCGCAGTTATAAGTCGGGGTTTTGCTGACAATGGTCTTCTCGCCGCTGCTGTTATCGGAAGCGGTGCCGACCAAAATAATCTCATTGACCGCCTCTTTGGTGACCTTTTCCGAAAGCGCTTTTTCGCTTTCTTTCTTGCCATCGGCGTACTTTACCTTATAGGTGACTTCCTTCTCACCGTCCTGCCCGGCTTGCTTCACCTGGGTTTGCCCGGCAGCGAGCGAATCGGTGTTCTCTTTGGTGGTGGCATAGGGCACCTTTTCGGTTCTCTTTTCGGTTTTATACTCTACTCTTTTGATGACAATTTTGGCGCCGTCTTTGAGTTTGGCATCTTTCTTGGCGCTGATTTCATCGTCTTTACCAAGGGTGATTTTTTGCTCTTCCAAAAGTTTTTCCACCGTTTTTGTCTTGGTGGTAACCTTGTCGGTCTTGCCGTCGTGCACCAAAGTGACGGTTATGGCTTTTTCGATGGTGATAGTCATGCCGTCTTTCAAGAAATCGGCGGGGTCTGCATCGGGGCTTTCGTCTTTTTCAAGTTTAAAGCCCGCTTTTTGAATTGCCTGCTCCACCGTGCCGCCGACAAGTTCAACTTCTTTTTTCTCCTTGCCCTTAACGACCGTCACCTTAGCATAGCGCTTGATGATAATTTCAGTAACATCTTTTGTCAGTTTTGCATCGAGCGCGGGCTCGGTTTCATCCTTTTCGCCGATGGTGATTTTTGCTTCTTCCAACACGGCAGCAATCTTCTTGCCGGTTTTGGTCTCCACTTTGGTGGTTTGCGCGCCATCGCGCACTGAAATGCTGACGGCAGTGCCGCAGGCGCAGAATGTCGCCGCCATCGCGGCAATGAGTAATAACGAAATAATGGTTTTGGTTAGTGTTTTCACTTTACTGTTTCCCTCCATAGGTACAAGTTTTGGAATCTATTTGATAAAATTCACTTTCTTTTTCGATTAATACGCTCACTTTGACCGCTTCGCCCGCTTTAAACATATCGCTTTTGAGGTATGCCAAATAGCCGTTTTCCCCGCCTTTGGTGAGGTAATTGAAGCAGCGGAAAGTGCGCGCTTGCCCGCTCTCGCTCTCCAGGCGCACATACACCGGGGAGCCTTCTCTCTTATCATACTCCAAATTGCCGGAAATTTCAATGTATGCCGGCGAATATTCACAAGCTTTTAACTCCAATCCGGTATCGCAGGCGCTGCCCGCCTGCACTTCGTACACCATTAGTTCCGGGGCACTGACCACCGGCGGCTGTGTTAAGAACCAGTTGATATTTCTTTCCACAATTTCAAAAATCACCGTGTCGGCAGAGCCGCCCGTGACATCGTTTTCCAAAATCATGGGGAAACTCTTGGTAAAGGTGGCGCTTTCATAAGCCGTGGCAAAGAAGGGCACCAGCGCATTGCCGAAAGAGTCGCGGTACATATAGAGGCTCCCTGAAGCCTCGCTGCGCGTTTGAATGAGCGAGTCCTCGGTGCTCTCGGTATTTGTTACATAAGAGAACAGCGCATCTGTCGGGTAGTAGAAATTATACTCCGTGTCATTCGCCGCGGGGTAGAGCATTTTGCTCAAATCGCCGCGGTGGTCTTTTGTTCTTGTCACTTGCGCGGATGCAAAGTCTTCATGGGGTTTGCCTAAACTGTCAAGCACCGCGTTATACGCGAGCAGCGCACCCTTATTGTTCCAGTGCGAGTCGGTTTGCAGATACAGCGTTTCCTGCTCGGCTGCCAATACATCGAAGAGGTTGCAGTAGGCAATATCACTGCCCGCCAGCGCCTTGTGCAGCAAATCGCGGTTGCGCGGCGCGGTGGCACCCGGTGCGTAATAATACGCCATATGCTCCGGGTAAAGAGTGTTTTTGTTGGGCGCCACACACAGCAAGAATTCGCTGCCGCATTTGGCGGCATAATCGCGCAAAATCTCGATATTTTGCACCAAGCCCTGCATTTGTGCTTCGCTTAAAGTATTTCTGCCGAGGTAATCATCCAAAGTAGATGTATAGTAGAGCCACCCGCCTTTGCCGACTGCCACACCGGCGATGTCCGAAACGCCGAAGAGGGTGCTCATCAGGCGGTTGTCGGCAGTAATTGCCGCGCTGCGCAGGGCAAAATTCTTTTCAAAATAATTGCCCCACTCGGGGAGATACTCTGTATTGAGTGCGCCGGCTTCTGTTTTGATGCGCGGCTTTTCGGTTTTGATTTCATTGCCTGCACTCTCCTCTTCTTTGCCGAAGAGCATTCCGACCGAGGGGATGAGGCACAGCGCCATGCACAGGCAAATAAAAAGAATGGTCAGTATTTTTTTCATCTGTCCTGCCTCCTAAAACCGAAAGTAAATAAAGGGATTGTAACCGCCGGGCGCCAGGTGAATGAGGCAAAACAGCAGCCCCGCAAACGCCGCGGCATACAGCGCAATCTGCACCGCGCTTTGCGCTTTGGTTTTTTGCAGCAGGGCGGCACCGGCTCTGCACCTGTCGGCAAGCGGTTTTATCGGCGCGCAACCGATGATGGCTGCAAGGAGCACGACAATAAACCATGGTGTCAACTGCTCGAGCGCCAAGGCGCCTGCCGCGTGTGAAAACGAAAAGCCCGTAAACATCTTCCCGATGTAGCCGAGACCGTAGGTAATCGAATCGGCTCTGAAGACCACAAAGCCGAGCGTGACCACCAAGAGGGTGTAGAGTTGCGAAAGCCCTTTGGGCAGTTTTTTGAGCGGCGGGATATAGGTCTCCAAAATCAAAAACAGCCCGTGCCACATGCCCCACAGCACAAAGGTCCAATTCGCCCCGTGCCAGAGACCGGTGAAGAAAAACACAATCAGTTTGTTGATAACGGTGCGCAACTTCCCTTTGCGGTTGCCGCCGAGCGGAATATATAAATACTCTTTAAACCAGGTGGAAAGCGAAATGTGCCACCTTCTCCAAAACTCTTGAATATTGTTTGCCCCATAGGGGTAGAGAAAATTCTCTTTAAACTCGAAGCCGAACATCAGCCCCAAGCCGATTGCCATATCGGAATAGCCGCTAAAGTCGTAATAAATCTGGAAGAGGTAACTGATAGCCCCGAGCCACGCGCTCCAGGCGGAGAGTTCCCCGGTCGCGGTGCCGAACATGATATCGGCTACACTGCCTAAAGTGTTGGCAATAAGCACCTTTTTCATCAGCCCGCAAATAAAGCGGCGCAAGCCGCGCGCGATTTTGTCTCTATCCGGTTGCCGCGCCTCGATTTGCTCATGAATATCGCGGTATTTGACAATGGGCCCTGCAATCAGCTGCGGGAAAAAGGAAATATATAAGAGCACGCGGAAGTAATTTTTCTGCACTTCCACCGTGCCGCGGTATACGTCAATCACATACGAAAGCGCCTGAAAGGTAAAGAAAGAAATGCCGATGGGCAGCGCTATTTCCGGCACGGGGATGTGCACCCCGAGCGCAGAGTTGAGCGTGCTCACCAACATCGCACTGTATTTGAAGACAGCGAGCGTGCCGATATTGACCACTACGGCAAAAACCAGCGCGACTTTTTTGCGAGAGGCTTCTCCCGCTGCCGCCCACCTGGCAAAGAGGTAGTTCAACAGGGAAGAGCCTATCATCAACAGCACATAAACCGGCTCGCCGTAGGCGTAAAAGACGAGGCTCGCGATAATTAAGAGCGCATTTTTCGCTTTGAGCGACGGTATGATGCAATGCAGCAAAAATACCGCCGGCAAAAAGATGCACAGAAATACAAAAGAACTAAATACCATAGATTACCTAAATTTTTACTCTCATCCAGGAATAACCGGCGGAAATGGCGCCTTTATAGTCATTGCCGCTGTTGACATCGTAACTGAGCGCATAGAAGCTTCTGCTGTGGTGCATATCCCACTCGGGGTCATAGACAAGACCGTTGACTTCCGCCCAGCCGTGGCCGCCGCTGTTGCAGGCATACGCCGTGTCGTAGCCGATGGCTTTTGCCATAAAGGCAAACGCCGCGCCGTAACTCATGCAGTTGCCCTTGCGGTTTACAAAAATATCGTTGGCATAAATCAAATACCAGTCGCCACCGGTGTAGTGCGGGATTCTGGGGTTCATCTCGGTGGTGATTTTTTGCAGGTAGCGGAAAGAGGCATAGAGCTTTTGCTCTTTGGTCATGGAACTGTTGGTGCATTCCTTGAGCAGTTGAAACGCGCGGTAGAGCGTTTTATCATACTCGGTGGTGACTTTTTTGGCTTTACCGTTTAAAATCAGCCACAGGCTGTTGTTGTATTTGATGCCGGCGCGCACACTAAGGTCAATCACACCGCTCTTATTGGCATAATAGTAGCCGGTTTTGCTGTTGCCGACAATGCCGTTTTTCTGTAAAAATCCCGTAGAATTATAGAAGTAATACTTGCCGCCGCGCTTGATTAAGCCCTGCAAAATCTCGCCGTCCGTAAAGTTGAGGGTTTTGCCGCCGTAGGTGATTTTGCCGTTAGCGAGAGCGCCGTTGTAGTAGTACTTGGTATTGGTCAGGTAGAAACTGAGCACCTTGCCGGCTTTACTATAGTAGCGCAGGGTGTAGGTATATAACTCGTTTTGTTTAACAGTCGTATCCGTAAACGAAGTCTCGGCGGTATTGACAAGGGTGACCCAACTGCCGCCGTAGGTCTTTTTGTAAACGCGGTAAATGTCAATATACGCATTCTCTTCCCAACTGAGGGTGTTGCCGGTTTGGGCGAGTTTAACCGCGCTAAATGCAGGCGGCGCAAAGAAGCGGTTGGCAGTGCCCGCCGTGTTATAGGCGCTGATGTACTTGCCGCTTTTATTCATTGCGCGCACCGTGTAGGTATATTTTGTGTTGTTTTTGAGCCCGGTGTGGATAGCAGACAGCTCTGTCGTGGTCGCAAAGGCTTTCCAACCCGCAGCGGTGTGAACAAAGAAGCGATACTTATACGCGCCGGCGGATTTTTGAATAGAAATTTTGACACCGCTTCGCTGGTTTTCAAAGGCGGTGATTTTCGGTGCCGCGACATAGGTGCCGCTCACACCCATGGTGTTGTGCCAACTGATAGCGGCTTTGCCGCCGTTTTTGGAGCACTTGACCGTGTAGGTATAGGTTTTGCCGGAAACAGCACTTGTATCAAGATAACTGTTGGTGGTGGCAACCGCGATTTGCTTCCATCCGGAGGCAATTTTCACATAGACCAAATACTCGCCGACACCCGGGACCGCATTCCAACTGACCTTCATCCCTCCGTAAGCCGCGGTGGCGGAAATGAGTTTTGGCACAGTGTGAAAAACGTTGGTTTTGCCTGCGGCATCAAACGCGCTGATATAGGCGCCCGCTTTATTGAGGCAGCGCACCGTGTAAGTATAAGAAGTGTTGTTCTTTAAAGATTTGTGCGTATAGGTACAATCGGTAGTATCGGCAAGTTTTTTCCAACTGCTACCGTTCTTTAAAAAGACGCGGTACTTGTAGGCACCGGTGCACTTGCCCCAGCTAATCTGCGTGCCGTCGGCAAGGTTTTTAAGGCCTGTAATTTTGGGCGCGGCAACAAAAGTGCCCGCGATGCCCTTCGTGTCGTGGAACGTGAGGTTATAGCCGCTCTCGGCAACGCCTTTAACCGTGTAGGTGTATTTCGTGCCGGAAGTGACCGCCGTGTCCAGGTAGGCAGTTTGGTCGGTCAGCGCCAGCAGCGCCCATGGCTGCCCGGCGGATTTTGCATACACAGCGTACCAATCAATCGTCGGCACTTTTCCCCAAGTCAATTTCATGCCCTCTTGCGTGCAGGTAAGAGAACGCAGTGCAGGCGGGTTGTAGAAGGTTTGGGTGTAGCCTTCTTCCTCAAAGTCGCCGACTTCGTTGCCGCTTTCATCGAGCGCTTTAACCGCAAAGGTGTAGGCGGTGCCGGAGCTCAAGTCGCTACAGGCAAAAGAAGTGGCGGGTGTGGTACCCAGTTCTTCCCAGCCGCTCTCGGTTTTGGAGAGCACAAGGTAAGCGGCAGCGCCCTCGCAGGCGGTGTAGTTGATTTTAAACCCGCCGGCAATCGGGGTAAGCCCCGTAATCTGCGGCGCGGTTTCGCCGTCCGCAGCACTGAATACTACCACGCAGGAAAAGACCAAAGCAAGTGTGAGTAAAATAACGGCTACTTTTTTCATAATCAAACCTCTGATGTAATGGAATCAATAAAAACTTTATAATATAAAAAATTATACAATATCCAATAACAAAATACAAGAAAGAATGCATATTCCCATTAACTCCCTTGCCGGCACCCCGCCACCAATCAAAAACAAAGTATGGGGACGGTTCCTATACATCGATTCGTTGATGTATAAGAACCGTCCCCATACTTTGCATCTAACACTGTTGTTAGTTATTGGATGACTACCTCTTTTGCGGAAACGGTGGTTTCGCGGCTTTCCAAGCAGCCCCAAACACCAAGAGAATCAATCTCATAGCGGAAGGTGTAATCGCGCTTGAGCATTTGAAGAATTTGCTGTTTTTGCGCTTCGGTGGAATAGTAATAATGATTTTCAAAATCAAATTTTCCCGCACCCGTAATAGTGGTGAAGTCGTTGGATGGAAAATCTACCGTCTCACCGTCCAAACACTCAGGGTTCACAAACTGTTCTTTGTCACGATTGGTGTTTACGCGCACAACCAAAAATTCAACGTCTTTGTCACTGTCAATTACGATTCTTTGTATCACACATTTTTTGCCGTATTGTTCCCGATTGGGGTTATCATCAATTCCCTGCGTTAGTGTTACCTGAAAGCGAACTGCGTCTAACTGAGATTTTTGGACAACATAAGCGTGAATAACTGAACCCAAAATAAAACAAAGTGCAAGCGCCGTAACAGCACAGAGACCTATGAGAATGACTTTGGTTCTTTTTTTCATGGTTTTAACCTCGTTGTGAATCGAATACTCCGCCTGTCTTTACTAATCCAATTATATGCCTAAATGTAAAGGTATGCAATTATTTAGCCATGCAATCCCGATGATGCATACAGCTTTTTTCATTACTTCTGTGCGGGAAGCGGCGCTTCCCCTTCTATCGTGACAGTAGAAATCATTTCTTTTACAGAGTCTAAACTAACTTGTGTAAACCCTGATTCGTAGTGAAACAAAAGCTGATAGCCGTTATAATAATGCACATAATTAATACATTCTGCGCTATTTCCGGCTTGGTCGGTTTGCTTAAGAGATACCACATAATACTCATAGCCCCCGATTCTTTCCACTGTTGTTTTAAGGTCGGAAACACCGCTTGCAGCGGCAAAATCTTCCACCACCTGCTCTTGAATTTCCTGCCGGGTAAACGCTGCGTTGTTAATCTCCTTGCGATTGATATGCTGCTTTTCCTCTTCGCTGACATCTTTCAAAAGGTCAAATGACGCATACTCAACGACCTCGAAATTGGAATGAGGGCATTCAAGCGCCAGCGGTATTTCTTCGGTTTCCAAGTCTTTATTTTCTTCAAATCCCTTCGGAATGGTGAAACTCACCCCCGCTGTTTCATCCGTATAGGTGGTTTCCTGCCCCCTTGCCTCTAAAGTAGCCTTGAGCGCCGGTGCATTTTCTTTGGCAGTCAAATACACATTGAAGCCTGCCAGCACATAGTAAACAAGCAGCAAGGCAACTGCCAAAAGAATTACCTTTGTTTTTTCGCTTTTGGGGCGCTCGGGTGCGGGTGCCGGTGTTTTTTTATTAAAAATGCTTGCGCGCAAATAAGCATCAGAGCCCATATAGATGCGCACCCTGAGGGACTTTGTAAAATACAAATTCCAAATAAAAAACATCAAAACATTGCCGCCAAGCCCGAAAGCGGCACGTAATACACCGGAAAACACAAGGATTGAAGCGAGTGAAAGAACCGATAAAACTATCATCGAAGTTTGCCAAAAGGCAAGAAACGAAGCCTGCCTTTTTTCGATTTTGATGGCAACAACGCAATACAAAACAGCTTTGGCAGCCAACAGCAGGATTGTGACTTCACTGCTCAAAATCGGTTTCAAACTCTCCCAGGTGATACTGTCAAGTTTGATAATGCGCAAAACAGAGGCAACCGTAATAATTAACAATTCAAGTGCCACCAGAATCGGCAAAATATATTTCCAAAGCGCCACCACAAATTGCAAAAATCCCCCTAAGTTTTGGTATTTCTGCTGCGGTGTAAGCGGTTGCGGCACATACGGCTGCGGGGCATACGGCATCTGCGCTGCCCCCGGTGCGGCAGCACCCTGTACCGATGCCGGCGCGGCGGTAAGCTGCGCTTTACAAAACGGGCACGCTGCGCTGCCCTCTGCGATTATCTTGTTACAATTTGGACAAACCATAAAAACTCCTTATTAGTTATCTGTTCAACCGCTTACCGCATGAACTGTCTCTCGTGTTTCTAAATGTATTTTTAGATATGCTGACTATTTACTAAGTAATATATCCGCAACCTTTTCTGAAATCGACATATTCGCGACATTGCCTGCACTGTCTTGACAATCAATCGAATACCCGTTTTTTGTTTGAAGCAGATTGCCGAAATAATAATAAGCGTTCACACCGTTAAACTTAAAGTTAATATTATATGCCTTTGCGGCAGGTACAAGTTCACTGTCATTTTCGGCAGCTTTAACATCGTGTTTTGATGTTTGTCGTAATTCGTTCATCACACTGATTATTTTTTCGGAATCGATTATCACAATATTCTCATCATTACTTTCATTTGTCAGTTCATCGCTTGAAACACAGATTTCCACAGGATACTCTTTTAAATAATCCGGCAAGCTATAACCCTGATCACAATAGAGCCATTTTCCGTTAAAATCTTCATACACAATAAACATTGATAAGTCTTTATCATCGAACACATTTATAGTTACCGTGCTTTCACCCAATGTGCTTTTATACTGAGCATTTGCATTGTGCGTGACATTGGAGAGCGGCGTCCAAATGTCCTTATAAGTAACAAAATCGGCATCAATGTCTTTGTTAGCCGGAATATCGTAAAATGTCTTATTATTATAAATTATATATCCTCGCTCTTCTCCCGTAACAACGGGCTCTGTTTTCACATTTGGGTCGGTTACATAATCTGCAACTTTTTTGGTTAAAGAACACGAACACATTGAAACAGCCATAAGCGTTATTAATAAAAGAGTGAATAGTTTTTTCATAAAACAATCATTGCTCCTTTTCTTCAACGACTAAAGAAGTATTTTTATGGATTTCAAAGCCAAAAACTTTTACTCCGCTTCCCACTTCGTACTGATTTGGAATTTTGTCATCCGCCAGCCTGTGATACTGTATAAATTCGTAAGAAAGCGCGTGGAAAGATGTCGTTCCTCCATCCTTATATTGCACTTTAACAGGTATTAAAAGCACTAAAGCAAAAACACTACTAAAACTGCCTTTTTCACAATGATTCCTCCTACAGGCTCTCGATGGAAAAATACCTTTTGGAAAATTTCTAATTCAATGATAAATCTGTATCTTAAAACCGAGATTTACCCGTACCCGTGGTCTACATGTTCCCAGGTTCCGCCATCCTCTCTGACCAGTAGCCACTTCCAATGGTTATAAGTCGTATTCGGATTGAGGGAACCGTCCCCACCGCTTTCATCTACTTCAAAAGAAGACTCCAGAACAATCATTTCCTGTGCATTTGGGTAAACACCGCCTTTGATATAATAAGCGTTTTCTTGTTGGTTGGTTTCATCGCCGGCATAGTAAATCTCTGTTAACTTGCAGCCTTGCCACGACCGAAACTCCTCAATAATCACTGCGATTGCCGCATCAATATCTTCTTGAGAATACAGTTTGGACTCCACTTTGCGTGTTTTCACTTCACTCACATCACCGTTATATTTCTGACAACCGCAAAAACTAAACAGCAGCCCAAAAATAAGCACAAGACAAATTGCTTTTTTCATCGTTTCCTCCATTTTTTACATCAATCCTGAATCCGACCCGGCGCTATTGATAAGACTGCTTGCGCCAATCATAAGTTTCCTTTTCGGAAAGCTCAAGCGTTTTTCCGTTAATACAAACGCGCTCATTATCAAGCCACTTAATATCTACTGTTTCTTCATGATAGGCATCATAAATGCGTTTTTCCTTTTTTCCGCTCTCGAGATAGACCTTAATGCTAAAATCCGTAGTCGCTCCCGGTTCGGTGCGATAGGCGTTGAGCGTATAGGTGCCATCCGGCGAAACGGATGTGGTTAACAAAGTGTACCGAGAAGTGTTTTCTTTGCGGTTCGTAAGCCAATAAATCCCGAAAACAGATGAAGCAATTAAAACAAAGACAATCACAATTATCCATACGGTTTTTTTCATTGTTCACTCCATATGTAATAAAAGAAATCTAAAAACCAATATCAGGTACATCGGGCTTTAAGAAAACTTCAATTCATCAAGTTGAATGTTATGCTTTCTAATTAAATAATATCTTATTATATTCCGACTGCCGGGCAAGATTAAAAACGAAATCAATATAAAGCAAATCGCAAAAACACACGCAAGAATAATATGGCTATATTCCAAATCTTTTATAGTTCTATAAAAAGCGAGTGCCGCTATTCCCGGTACCGAAGATGCTATTACCAAAAAACCGGAGGGCTTTTTAGGGTTGAAATTGTCTTTTTTCTCCAGTCGCTTTAACTCTACAGATAACATCAGTAAGGCAATTACCAACCAAGCGCTAAAGCCTATCCCGTATATCCGGACAGGCGTTGCAAAAACAAGAAAAAAAGAAAGACCGAAAATCAAACACAACAGGCTTAAACAAAATCCTAATATTGCCATATTAAAATATGTGTTGTACCACTGCTTATCTCTTTTGAGCAAAGAAAACAGCAAAAACACTAATAATCCGATTGTAGCGGCACCTAATTCACAGTATATCACCGCTGTGTTTTTAAACAGAATATAATGACCCGCTAACGAAAACAATAATACAAAATAAAAGATTGCCAGTGTTTTCAGCCGTTCCTTAAAAGCTTTAGGGTAACTTTGATTGACATATTTTATTGCTTTTTCTCTTGATATGGAAATACCCATGGTTTACCTTCTGCAAATGACCTGTATATAACTGTATATCATCTGATTGAATTCATCTCACTATTACTATTTAAATATATTAATAACAAAAATGCAACTGTTTGGGAAAAATAATGAAAATATACGAATAAAAAAGGCGCAGCCGAAGGTCTACTGTCATTAAGGACAGATTTGAAGTGCATGACGAGTAGCATATAATTGAGCCGAGTTTTTCACTCGGCTCTTTTTTCTAATCCACACATTCGACTTGTGTGGATTTTATTTATATAATGCACTCGTGAGAGACAGGAAGGAAGTGCATGATGAAAACAAAATACTATGTGGCATTAACGTTTGAGGAAAAACGGCTGGCGTTGCTTTCGCTTTACCATTTGCGCAATCAGTTGATTGCCGCAGGCAGATACACCGATGCGGTGGATGAACTGATAGTCAAGTGTGAAAAAGCGCGCTTAAAAACATTCAAAGTGAAGGAGGACTGAAAATGAAACAATCATATACCAACGAAAAGACCGGTATCGGTTACACTTTGGTCGGTGATGTATATTTGCCAAACCTTGTGCTGCCGCGTAGCAATGAAATCATCGGGCTTTGGGGGCAACGATATTTGGAGTACATCAAAACTCACCGCAGAGGGTTTTACACCGCTCTAAAGATGCAATGCAAGTTAGATAAGCATTTGCACGAAGTGGACACCCGCGCTAATGAAATGTATGAAAGTCTTGTTGCTTCTATTGCTAAGAAAGAAGGTAACACCGAGGCGCTCAAAGCCGAAGATATGATGGCATGGGTTGCAGCGATGAACGACATCGCAAATCGTGCAAGAGAAATTGTCTGGAATGAAATCACCGGCGGAGGTGAATGAAATGGATATTCTTGAAGAATTATGGTACGGTAACATTCAACCTATGGAACTCAGTCATATTGAAAGCAATGCGGAATACAAAGAAGCGCTGAACTTGGTCAACAGCAATTACGACCGTTTGCAAGAAGGAATGACAGACAAGCAAAAGCAACTGCTGATGAGCTATGCCGAAAGCCGCAACGAGTTTTCCAACATCACCGAGTTGGATGCTTTCAAGACGGGATTTAAACTCGGTGCAACAATCTTGATAGAAGCGCTGATATAAAAGAACGGAGAGGATTTGAAAAAATCCTCTCCATATTTTTTTAGATTATTTCGTTTTAACTTTGACCGCCTTACTCCAAGTTGAGAAGTAGTTAACCTTTGCAATGGTCTTATAGGTGCGAATACGCACATAGTAAACTTTCTTGGCGCTCAACTTCTTCACCGTGGTTTTAAGTGTCTTATTGCTCTTGACCGTCACTTTCTTGGAACCGGAGAAATTCGACTTGGTGCTGTACTCAATCTGGTAGCCGGTGGCGTTTGCCTGCTTTTTCCACTGTGCGGTGAAGGCTTTCTTGGCACCTACGATTTTGCTGATGCTTGTGCCTGCCGGCAAGGTGGGGGAGTTGAGTGTTGTACTCCACGGACTATATTTGTTCCCCTCTGCCGTCTTAATGTAGAAACGCACGCGGAATTTGTAGTTATTACCTGCCGCCAAGCTTTTGAAAGTGGTGTTGGTCACACCGGCTTTAAGGGTAACGGTCTTATCCCACTTCTTACCGTCTTTCGTCGAAATCTGTACCTGGTAACCGGTGGCAGTTTTAACATTATTCCATATCACGGTCTCGGCTGCTGCGGTTCTTGCTTTACACTTGAGGGTGAGCTTGCCGGTAGGTGCCGTGTAGGTATCGACAAAGCTGTCCTCGCAGCGCGAGCACTTGTGCGTAGTGTAGCCGAGGGCTGTCGCTGTCGGTTTGGTGACAGTTGCTTTATAGTCGTGCCCGAGTGCCGGAAGTTCTTCGGTGTATGTATGCGATGCATCATTCCTGCAAGTGTAAGTCTTAACCCCTGCCTCGGTACAGGTGGCAGGCGTGGTAATCGCACCGTCATTCCAATCGTGCCCGCGTGCCTCGGTAGGTGTGTCGGTATAGCTGTCGCCGCATTCACAGGTATGGGTGGTAAAGCCCGCTTCGGTGCAGGTCGGCTCAGTGACCACTGCATTGTACTGATGCACATGTGCGGGGTTGTAGTCCGGGTTAACTTCACCGCAGCCGTTTAAGCAGTACTGCTCGGTAATGACGAAGCTGTGTCCCTTTGCCGCAATCACCACTTCGGTTTTGTCGGCAATCAGGTTTTCACCCTTATCGTCAATGTAGTAGTTCCCGCAGCGCCGACATTCACAGTAGGGCTTGTTGCCCGGCTCGGTGCAGGTCTCCTGTGCGCCGTCGTGAATAAGCATATCGTGCCCGAGAGGCGCAATCGGCTCCGTGTAAGTGCCTTTGCCGCAGGAGCAGGTGTAGGTCATCACACCCGCTTCGGTACAAGTCGGTGCTGTTGTGACACTGCCGACAAAGGAATGGGTATGCACCGGAATAATCGGCGTGTCATAATCGCCGGCATCGGCAAAAAGCGCCGTTGAGCTAAAGCAAATAACCAGTGCCAAAGAAATACAAATAATATTTTTAATCATATTTTTCATTTTGATTGCTCCTTTCTGATAGTGACGCTGAAAATTGCATCTGTTCGCACAAAAAGCGTCTTGAAACTACGGTTGTACCCACATAGCCGGTCGGAAAGTGGCTCCCCTTGTGTTCACGCTCGCGCCGGTATAGCGGATGGTGCCGTCATAATAGACATAAGCAACTTCCTTATTATCACTGCCGGGAGTACGCAACAACCAACAGCAGGTGTGAATGCCGGAATACGTTTTCTTGCTATTGTAAACGCCTTGTTCCACCGCCAATTCTGTCGGGGTTGCCAATCGCTCTTTTAAAGAAAATCGGGAGCAAACGGCACATTGAAGCGCAGAAAACAAAGCCCCGGGGAAAGCCCTGTGAAAACAAATATGCTCAAAAATATTCTGAATGCCTTTTTAGTTTTTCGGCTTGTTTTTTCCCAAGCGCCATAGAAAACATTTGTATCGTGGTTTTGTGCCATAATATGCCTTTCATCAAAAAACAGGAGCAAGGTTATTATGCCCTGCTCCTTTAAAGTTTTTATAAGCCAAAAGGCTCGGTATTTGATTCAAACTGTCCCTGATTGTATGTTGGGTTTTCTACAACTGATGATGTTGCTAAAACATCCTGCGCGGAGAAAATTACAACCTCAAATGTTGGTTCGTTATAAACTTTATTCATTATCCTTTCCTCCTTATGCGTTCTGATTTGCGAAGTATGTATCTGCTGCTGCACCGTAAAGATACATAGCCTTTGCAAGAGTTACCATCTTTTCATCGCTGCTCTTTGCCATCATCTTCATAATAGCATTTGCAGACATTACAATATTGCCCTTATCTGTTACAACAGTAAATGTGTTATCCATATTAGCGGGCTCAATGCCTGAAATGTGAACAACATACCAATCACCGTTAGTTGTGCTTTCAGCTGCAAATCTGCTTGTGTCGGTTGTGTCAATGCTTGCACTTTCAACATTAATCGGAGTTCTTGAAAGAAGATTGATTTCAAGGTCCGATTTAACAACAACGCTGAAGGACTGAATGCAAGCGGGTGCAGAAGCAGATGCGGTTACACTTGCCATATCAAAGTCTGCAACATCGCCGTAGTATGCATTTGAAGCGTTATCCTTTGTTGCCATATTACCCTGATTGTATTCAAAGTAATTCTGAGCTGCTGCTGCATAGTCAAGAGTTGCTCTTGCAAGGTCTTTGATGTCATCCTCATATGTGCCTTCGATAATCTCGCGGCAATATTTATATACGCTGTAGGTAATCGTATCAACAGGATTTGTTTTTGCTTCTGCGTCAGCCTGTGAAGCATAAACATTAATTGTAATCGGCTCTGTTGACTGTGCGGGTGCCTGAATAACAGAAATAATGCTGTTGCCGGCGTAGGCACCGCCGCTGACTTTATCCATTTCAGAAAGCTTCTGCGGGTCATCAGTATTGAAATTAGCAGTTTGACTGAGATTACTATTGTGGTTGTAGTTAACCGTTACATATGCGTCTGCGCCGTAGTAGTTGCCGTCAAGATAGAAATTCTCGCTGATTGTGTCTGCAACGGTGATGTTTGTTCCGTTGTGAGGCTCTGCCGGCTTCGGTGTTGCCGTAAAGGTCGCGGTGTAGGTTGTGTTGCCCGTAATGGCGGCGGGAGTTACATCCCAGCCCGCGAAGGTGTAATAATAATCTGTATCCGCCGCCTTGGTCGGGGTCGCGCCGTGATAGGTCGGGGTCGAGCCTATGGCTGCGCGTGTGTCTTTTTCGAGCTCGTCGCCGTTCCAATTATTCCATGTAACGGTACACTGATCAACGATAGCTGCCTCACCGTTAGACAAACCGACGGTATAATTCGGATTGTCGCTGTAGAAATACTCTCTCGGATCAGCTGTGTTGCCGGAGGTGGTGTAACCTGTAGTGAACACGCCTTTCGTACCCTGACGGATGATACCGATCTTATGAGTCAGCGTCAGTTGATCGGTGACTCTGATACGGTCATTTGCATTGGCTGTTTTTACGTTGCACGGAGTGCCGCCGGTGGTGTCAAGAGTATAGGTGTCGCCGGACTTTGCGATTTTACCGCTTGTGCCGCCGGAGTAGATATAGTTGTCGCTGATGTTTACATCACCGTCAAAAATCATCGTCGCCTGATTCGTACCGAAACCGCCGAATTGTTTACCTGCATTGTGCTGAATTGAGCCTCCGCTCATTGTGAAGGTGGTGTTGGCCTCCAGCAGAATGCCGCCGGTGTAGACGTTGCCCTCGTTGTACTGAATCGAGCCGCCGTACATATGGAATGTCGCGCTGCTGCCGTTAACGTAAGCACCGCCGCCGTTACGGGAGCAGTTGCCCTCGATAGAGCCGCCGTACATGTTGAAATGTCCGCCGTTTGAGATAGCTACGCCGCCGCCGTTTGAAGTGTGGTTAGCGCCTGTGATAACGCCGCCGCCCTCAGGGTCATACAGGTTCAGCGTGCAGCCGTTGCCGATAGTAATAACAGCATAGTTGCCGCCGTTCGCGTCGATTTTATGACCGTTGAGGCAGAGGTTCATCTCTCCCGCGGGAACAGTCCATGTCGCACTTGTAGTAACGTCGCTTGTCAGGCAGTAGTTGCCTGCGTCTTTTGGCAAGCTGTCTGTGTTTGTCCAATCCTTGAACACGATACCGTCGTGGATATGATACGGCACAGCTGTATCGGAAAATACCGCGGTATAGGTTGTGTCGGCTGTTGCGGTCTCAACCTCGGGAGACCAGCCCAAGAAGGGATAATAAGCAGTCCCGTCGGCGGTTTCCTTTTCAGGCTTTGCGCCGTGGTACTCGGGGGTTGTGCCTTTTGCTACATGGGTGTCGGTTTCGAGAATAGTGTCGCCGTTCTTCCACGTTACCGTGAGGGCCTTGTCGTAATAAATGTTTATTTCACTGGTTCCATTCCAATTCCCGCTGCTTGTAGACAAGCTGGTATTGATACAGTAACCGGTTGGTAATGTTCCAAGTTCGGAAACATCCAAATATTGTCCACTTATATAGTGAGTATTAACAATAGTAGTATCATACGTTCCATCTGTTTTTTGCTTATTGTAATTAATCTTCATTGGCGTTAGTGTTCCGAGTGAATCTCCAAGCATTCTATAAACAGTGTAATCGCTAGTGGCATCGCGCATGGCAGACCTCACTATGAAATACGTATAATATGATGTATTTGGATCAAGAGGAACAGCGCTAAATTCAAAATTATTAACGTGTACCCCGGCTGGTGAAGGCGCATTATAAGTTATATCCTGTGTATCTATGCCCACATCCGAAACATTAATTTGAGAACCATTTGGCGGTGTATCCGTGTCACTCGCTAAATAACAGTTATTATAAGTGTTGGCACTTGATATAGTAGACCAACCGGGCATTGCCGTTATTTGTTCTCTGGTAAGTGTTGAAAATAAAAGCCTGACTGTCCTTTGTCTACCCGGAAGATCATCATTCACCAGGATTGATGCGTCGTAGTAAGCTAAATTCCCAACATTATCTAAAACAGGTATAAAATGCTCTAATCCTTGTTGAACGTAAATTGCATGCACTGTCAGCGGCAGAGCAGCGAAAATGCCTGCAATCATAAGTACCGCAAGCAATATGCTTAACGGTCTTTTTAAAATTTTTGTCATTAAAATTCCTCCTTTTAATTTTGATTAAGGCAACGCCGCATAACTCACGGCATTTGCCCGGCTTTCCGCACTGAATCATGCGGTGTTGCCTTAATAATTTATAACTATTGCTTCATTTGGATCTGCCCGCTGACCGCACATTTTTCAATGTCGGGCAATATATTCGGGTTTATTTTATAATACTTCAGTTAATGCTTCAAGGGGAGGTTACAGATTGTCACCACCTGTTACTTGATTTTTTTTGATAAATAATATATTTTTAAGTCAGATAGTTTAAGTTAGATAGTTAACATATTTAATAAAGGGAATCTGTTTATGAGTGATTCATTTGCAAAAATGTTAAGAAAAATAAGAACAGACAAGGGACTGTCCCAGCGGGAACTGGCTGATAAAATCTACGTTACCCGCTCTGCAATAACACACTGGGAAAACGGCAGCAGAATGCCTGATGCCGATACAATAGCACGCCTGTGTCAGTTCCTTGATGTCAATTTAGATTTTCTGCTTGGTAATGACATAATAGCCGGCGAGGGGATCAATGTCATTGTTGTTGATGATGAAAAAATTGCACTGGGCGGTGCCCTGTCAGTTTTGGACGAGGTTTTGCCAAACGCCTCTGTTATAGGTTTTACGCACCCGTCAAAGGCAATTGAATATGCAAAAAACAATAAGGTTGCTCTTGCCTTTCTGGACATTGAGCTTGGCAATACAAGCGGACTTGAGTTGTGCAGCACCCTTCTTGAAATTAATCCACGCACAAATGTTGTTTTTGTTACCGCTTACAGCAACTATTCTCTTCATGCCTGGGGCACGAGGGCGGTTGGATTTATACTAAAGCCAATCACCGCAGGGAGCGTTTCGGAAATGGTGAAAAGACTTCGCTACCCGTTAAAAGGGGTGATTGAATGATTGGTAATTATACTCCCGAAACCGCAGTTTTGATTGCAGTAGGCGAATTATTTGTAGTAATATTACTTGGATTTTCAACAGCTTTGCCGGGTGTTGATCGCATTAGCAGACGCTATTTCATTGCATTTTTCTCCATCCTTGCTGCGGAGGAGCTCATTTTAACATTCGATCTGGCAAATATGATCAGCCCGAAGATAATGGCACTCTCCAAAGTGCTGATATTCTTTGAGTACTTTTTCATATCGCTGATTCCTGTTTTACTGAGTGTTTTTCTGTTGAAATACTGCGGCGTAAAACTAAAGAAAAGCACAATGTTTTGCATAGTTTTGGTAATATGGTCGGCATTTTTAATTCTTCTGATATGTGCTCAGTTTACAGACAAAATCTATTATCTCTCTTCCGATCTTGAATTTCACAAAGGCATTTTGTTTCCTTTGCTTTTATTACCGATTTTAGTAATTATGCTCATCAATCTCATAATACTGATCATTAACCGCTATGTTTATACTAAAAGAATCTTTATTGCTTTTTTAATTGTCATAGTTTCATCGGCTATTGTTACGATAATATATGCCTTCTCTGCAGACCTGGCTATACTGAACATCAGCTTCTGTCTGAGTACGCTTGCTATGTATATGCTAATAGTCACGGAACAAATTAATAAACATATACAGCAGCAGGCGGATATTGCTCACCAGAAGGCAAACATTATGGTTTTACAGATGCGTCCGCATTTCATTTACAACACGATGGCAGACATCTACTATCTTTGCGAACAGAATCCGAAAGAAGCTCAGCAGGTTACATTGGATTTTATTACCTACCTGCGAAAAAACTTTGATGCAATTGTCAGTGAAAACCCTGTTCCTTTCGACGATGAGTTAGAACATGCCCGTGCTTACCTTTCTGTTGAATCTACGCGTTTTAATGAAAACCTTATTGTTGAATACAACATTGAGCACAGAAACTTTTTGATTCCCCCTCTGACCTTACAGCCACTGGTGGAAAACGCTGTCAGGCACGGTCTTGACCCTAACGGAGGCCGGCTGAAAATTAAAATTGAGACACATAAAACAATAAACGGGAGTGTTCTTATCGTTTCGGATAACGGACCGGGATTTGATACTGCAAATGCATTTGAGTCTGCGGGTGCACTTTCAAATATCAAACAGCGACTCGAAATGATGTGCAAAGGCACCCTCACCATTGCGCCCCGCGCAGGCGGCGGTACGGTGGTGACAGTGGTGATACCACAATAGAATATGTTTTTAAGCCGCCGATTAACGGCGGCTTTATTGTTAAAAAATGTGAAAAGAAAAAGCCGCATTTTGCGGCTTTTCACTTTATCTCTTGTTCCAAATTTCTAAATGTCGGTGTGTCGAAAAACTCTGTGATAGAAATATCCAAACCGTCACAAATCTTTTTGATTGTGGTAATGCCCGGGTTTTGGCTTTGGCTGTAAATGATAGATTTGATGGTGGTGTAGGGTATTCCCGAAATCGTAGCGAGTTTACAGAAATTCAAACCACGCTCGGCACACAATTCTTCGATTCTTTGTTTTGTCGCTTCAGCAATTGTCAAAATCCATCCCTCCTAACAAAATAATCTTACCAATTTTGTTAGAAAGGGATAGACGATATATTGTACTAATTACTATTTATAGTCTTTTTTTACTTTGGCACTGCAAAGCGCAATAAATGCCTGCGGGGAAATGTTTAAGCCCGCAGCTTTGATAGCTTCTCGCATTTCTTTATCCACTTCTTCGGGTGTTGTGTGGTATTCCTTTGCTACCTTTTGAAGCAGCTTTTTGTATGTCATCTTCTCACCTCCTTCAACACAATAGTATAATATATAGTCTATCAGATTATGTCGAAAAAAGGAGAAGAGTATTGATTTTTAAAGATTTATCATATATCGGCTCACACCGAAAGCTGTTTCGGTCCAGATAATGCCTTCTACTTTTAACAGCGGCAGATATTTTCTGCCGAACGCCGTTGTGCCGAAAAAAGCATCAAAATTGCTAACAGGCAATACCACCCAATCGGTGTTGTCCTGCTTGTTGGCTATGTAATATTTATACAATACCGGTAAAACCGTTTCTGGCACGCCTTGCGGTGTTAATGCGCTTAACTGCTCTGTTAATTCTTCGGATAGCTCAAATTCTTTGTTTTGCAGTTCTCCCTGTTCCAATGCATCGGCAAGCACATCATCAAAAAGAAGCAAAAAACTGCCCTTTGTGTTCGCAGAATACAGCGGTACTTGGTATTGCATGAGCTTTTTGCGCCACTCTTTTTCAAAACCTTTCAATACTTCCGCTTTTTTGATGGCTGCTTTGGATACCTTTTCGGGATTTGCTTTCACAAATGCGCGGACGTTTTGAATATGGGTGAAAAACCAACCGTTACCCTCGCTGTCTACTAATGCGGGAAACTGTTCGTGCAAACATTTAAAATCCGTTTCACTTTGACCTTCCTTTTTCGGGAGATCTCTTTTTTTATCCGGCACACTGCACCAAGCGAGAAGCGCTTTTCTTGCGCGGTCTGTGTCTGCTTCACCGGTCTCAAACATATAGCCGCGGGCAATGATGGTGAAAACGCGATACAAACCGATAAAATCGGTTAACATTTCAAAGGTAAACCTGCCAAGGAAGCTGCTGTCCTGCTTATTGCAAGCCGTGTAGTTCACCTTAGCGGTGTATGCGAGGAATTCTTCTTTTTCGTTTAGCATCGTTATCTTCCTTTAATTCCAATTCAAGGTAATTGAGTAAAACATCATAGGCAAATTGCCGCTTGCCCAGAGCAATCGCACAGCGAAGCGCGGTGCGCCCCGAGACTTCCTGCCCGCGGAGATAATCCAAAACACTTCGCCGGATAATTTGCTCATAATCTGCACCTGTTTCCTTCTCATAGCTGTACATAATACTGTTTAATAACGCACTGTTCGTGTCTTTGCGAACGGCGTTTTCTTTTTTGAGCCGTGCCGTGTTTCTATCGTCATAGTCACAGAGAATATCACCTAACAGACGGTAGCCGTTATGACTGAAATCCGTGAAAAGGTCTTCATAATCCACAATTTGGTAAGCCGAGCCGAAAACAGGACTGTATATGAATCGGAGCCGCTGTTCCTTGTTCATGAAGTGAAACTGCTCGGTTTTGAGCATTTGCCGTGCCTTTGCAACTTCTTCGGCAGGCATGGAGGCAAACAATCCGTAAAGCTCATCGGCAGTGTATTCGTTTTCCTGCCCTCTTGCAAAGAGGATGCGCTCCACATCACTGTGCCGTTTAATCTCTTCCGCCGATAAGCGGCTGATGCGAATATGCCTGAGTGCCTGCTCATAATCGGCAATCACCGCCTGAATCAATTCTAAATCGCTTTGGTTTAATTGTTTTTTCCAATCTTTAGATTTCGCAAACGGGAATAATTCTTCATCACTTGCCGGCTTTGGCTGTTGTTTCGGTGTGTTCTTTTCAAGCATCAGTGCAAAGTACGGCAGTTTTTCCACATTCGCCGTAACGGCATTCCAATCGGTTTCGGCAAAGAATTTGTCTAACTTCTTTTTCTTTGTTTCTTCAAACCACTGTTTCGTGCTCTCATCGGCGGCAATGCTTTTGTATTTTAAAAAGCGGCTACGCTCCGCTGTTTTGTGAGTAAGATACTCCCTTAAATCGGGCTTGACGCCGCTTTTTGCCGAGTCAATTTCCAAACCTGTTAAGATTTCCAACAATTCCGTTTCTTCGCGGCATGCTCGGCGTTCTTCTTCGCTTCGGCTTTCGTCATAGGCAACAATGCTCCTGTCAAACGCGGCGTTGCAGATTTGCCCGATGCGGGCATTAAAGGTGTTTTTGACCGTTTCCATGCGTGCACGCCAATCGTTGGCATCGCGTTCAAGCGGAGTGACAGACGGGATTTTCAAAACAGGATATTGCTGTGAAAAAGCATCAAATGAACCTTCGCTTGCGTAGTTTCTTGCCACACAGTTGTTAATCAAAGGTGCGGCAATGGTTTTAATCATATCGCCGTCAAAATCCGCGCCTCCCAACCTCTCGGGAATAAGAGTGGAGGAAGCGACCATAATGACATAGTTTAAGTGCGATAAATATTTCTTTCTGAAATAGCCGACTTCGTGCATCGGCTTGGCAACTGCTTCTTCATTTCGTGCAATATGCGGGTTACGCAAAAGCACATATTTATCATTTTGCGGATACTGTGCACAAGGGGCATAAAACTCGCCCTCTCGCAAGCGCTCATATTCCAACTCTCTTACACTTTTATCACTCGAAGAACGCACCAACCATTCAAGGAAATAGATTAAATCACCGGAAAGGTAACGATTATCGCCTGCGGCAATTAACCTGCCGAAAGCATATTGCTCCAACAGCTTTTTGGCTTGGTTGTCAAGTTGTTTGGTGAAATGCGCCTCATCCGCAAAGCGAGGATTGAGTGCTAAAATGTTTCTCCACTTGGCAATGTTCTCTTTGAGGAAGGATAAGCGATAATCGACATCGCCGACAAGGGAATAATAGCGCTGCTCGGTGGCTTTGGTAATCCAATCTCTTTTTTCCAGTTCGGGACTATGCGCCCAACCGAGAGGTAAATCGGCAGGGCGAAATTCATCGGGCTTAATAGAGGCAGTCACCAAGAATTGATAGTTTAATTGTGTTTGTGCATCCGTTTTAATTTGGCTGACTTCGGAGATATATAACGAATGCCTGTATTCACGGCACTTGGCTAAATAGTCTGCCCAAGTCATCCCGTTTTCCGTCATCCAACCAAAGCCCTTGAACATGCTTTTGGTGAGGATAATTTCCACATCCTCGGCATTATGGTATTTGCCCCAAATATCTTTAATTTGAAACACACCAAATCCTGCCAAAAAGCTTTTGAAATCTACTTTATGCAGCACACCCTTGATATATGGCATACGCACCTGAAAGGAAGTGTGCACATCATTCCCGCAAAACAAGGTGTCAATTTTCTTGGCATACTGAAAAGAGATGAAACCTTCACCGTCAAACTCCGTGACATCCACATCCGAAAGTGTTTCCACACGCTTGTATTTACGCATAGCATTCTCCGTACCATCATCCTCTACGGTGATGATATTTGTACCGTAAACAGTGGTGATCGGGTTATCTACCACAATCATTTTATCGCTACTCCAGATAGACATATCATCCGCGCGGTAACCATTGGTTAACATCAGCCCGTTATATGCATAGAGTTTAGATAATTGGCACCTGCCGATTTGCATGTCGAGCATGATTCTTTTTCGGACAGGTTCATAAAAATCTTCACGGATAAAGGAAAGCCTTGCATTGCGGCTCATGCTTGCCGAACGCTCAAAAGCGATAAAACGATAAGCGCCGAAGCCGAAGTCTAAACGGATGCCTTCAGGGCGGAACATATCCTCCGCTTTCTGCCGGCGGTCGGCATATTTCTTTTGTGCGGATTGCCTGTCAAAGACAGCGGAAAAGTCAATATAGATAAGTACATCTTGCAGGCGGTTGGCACTGCCGCCTATGATGTCGGCATCATTTTCTTTGACTTGTTCAATTTGATAAAACAAAGCACAATCATCCTGCGGCGGTGACGCGGGATTAATGCACTTCTTTGTTTGCGCTTCGGATAGAGAATAACGGTACACACCGCTTTCATCCTTCACGGCGCTGCGCATGATTAAACGCGCCGACAATTCATAAATCAAATACTTCATAATACGAGTATTGTAGCATAAAATAATAGATTTTTCAACATATGAATACTGCTCCCACTTTTTAAAGCAGAAGCAGTATATCTTTCTTGAAAAGGAGGTAATATTCACCCAAAACAGAAACTGTTAAATGCAAAAAAACAAAGCAAAGGAGGTAAAAAATGAAAACATTTAACGATTTCAAAATTATCGGAATTGACCACGGTTACGGAAACATTAAAACCGCTAACCATTGCTTTCAAACAGGCATTATCGGCTATGATTCCGAGCCGCTTTTTACAAAGGATATGCTTGTGTATGATGGCAGATACTACCTTATCGGTGAAGGGCACAAGGAGTTTGTGGCAGAAAAGCACACCGATAATGACTACTACTGCTTGACGCTCGTTGCCATTGCAAAGGAACTCAAAACAGAGGGCTTAACCGAAGCCGATGTGGTAATCGCCGCCGGTTTGCCGCTGACTTGGACAAGCGGGCAAAAGAAAGAATTTGCGGACTACTTAATGCAAAGAGAAACGGTGGAGTTTGTTTATCAGCACACCGCCTACCGCGTGAATATCAAAGATGTAAAAATCTATCCGCAGGGTTACTCGGCAATTGTTTCGCACAAATCGGAACTCAAAGGCTTGAATATGCTTGCAGACATCGGCAACGGTACCATGAACACACTCTACCTTGTTAACGGCAGACCGCAAAGCGGGCAGATGTATACCGAAAAGTTCGGCACCTACCAATGCACGCTTGCGATTCGTGAAGGCTTTATGCGCCAAACCCGCAGAGAGTTAAACGACTATCTTATTGACGAAGTGTTGCGCACGGGGAGTGCGGATATCCCGCAAGCGGATTTGGACATCATCACCCGCATTGCAGAGGAATATGTGGCAGATATCTTCCGCAGGCTGCGTGAACACGGTTATGACCAAAACACAATGAAACTCTATGTGTGCGGTGGCGGCGGGTGCTTGGTCAAGAACTTCTACAAAGGCAATCCCGAGCGCATTTCTTTCATTGATGATATTTGCGCTGCGGCAAAGGGCTATGAATACCTTGCCCTAGTGTATTTGAAAGCGGAGCAGGAAAATGAAGGATGAATACAAACTGACCATTCGCTTGCGCTTAAATGATGAAAGAGAACGCCGCCTTGCCGAGTATTTAAAGTCATTTCATGAGAGCGGCTTTAACTCTCGCAATCAGTTTGTGATTGAAGCTATTGCCGCCTTTATGGATGCCGATAAAAAGGAACGATATTTAGACGATATTCGCTCCATTTTTCGCGAAGAAATGGGCAAGCAATTACAAGGCATGCAGTTTCATTCAACCGACAACGACTCTCCCGAAAACACCAAGGAAAGAGAACAGGAAATATTGGAAGACCTCAAACTCTTTGAATGACGGCAGAATGACGGCACATTTAGGGCAGAATACTATTGATTGACGGCACATTGACGGCAGGTATATTTACACACAGAAAAGACAAATATCTTTTGAAAGATTATGGCAAAAGACAAGAATAGGTATGAGGCAGAGAGAAAATGAAGGAAAAATCCTTTGTTTTCCTGTCTCATACCGTAGCAAGCAGGGCAAAAATATATGTATTTTTGCCGATTGCCCCCAAAAAAGCGGCAATCATTTTAGGGGAATACTTCCCCTAAGACCCTTTGAAAACACATATTGACAATATAACGGTCAGCCGTTATAATATACTAAAAGGCAGGTGAACAACATGGACATTAATCATATGATTGAAGACCGTCATATTTCCAAATACCGTTTAGCCAAAAACAGCGGCATTCCGTATATGACGATTAATGATATTTGCTCCGGCAAAGCAAATCTTGCAGATTGCAACGCAAGAACGATTTATAAGCTTTCCAAAGAACTTGGCGTTTCGATGGAAGCTTTGCTTGAGCCATATTTGCTGCCCCGCCCTGCTTTTGAACTGTTTAAGAGCAATGTTTGTCATCGCTTAAAGGAACTCGGCGACATCAATTTCTTGATTGACACCATTGAAAGTGAAGATATTATCACATACTATCAAAGAAGTTGGTATCCTGAATGTCTTTATCTGCTTGCCATGGTTGACTATATCAGCCGAGAAAATGATGTGCCGCTGTGTGAAGAATACAATGAATACCGCAAACAGAAGCTTACGGATATTATTTACCCGGCAAGTGTTTTAACCGCTGCGGCTGTTTCAAAAAGCGAAGAAATCAAAGAAAACGCATTAAAAAATGCTATTCCCGAATTTATGCGATTTAACATCGTGGAAAGCGAGGTAAGAAATGTCAACTGACAATAGTAATGTTATTAATAAAAGTAATTTAGATAACTACCTTAATGAGTTATCAAAGGCGTATAAAAAACTGGCAGGCAGAAACACACCTGTCGAAATCATCTTAATCGGCGGCGCGGCAATACTCGAAAACTACGGTTTCCGTGACATGACTACCGATGTGGATGCGGTTTACACGGCAAGCTCGGCGCTCAAAGAAGCCATCAATCTGGTGGGTGATCAATACAGCTTGCCAAACGGATGGCTCAATGATGACTTTAAGAAAACCGCTTCCTACAGTAAAGAGTTGTACCGCTACTCGGTAGCGTACAAAACCTTTAATCAAGTGCTTCATATCAGAACGGTTACTTCCGAATACTTAATTGCCATGAAGCTTCGCTCGGCAAGGCAGTATAAAAATGATTTATCGGATATAGTGGGCATTTTGAATGAGCACCAAAAGCGAGGCGAACCGATTACTTTCGAGCAGGTGGATATCGCCGTTAAAAACCTTTACGGCGGCTGGGATGATTTTGAAGATGCTGCCATTCGATTTATCAAAGACACTTTTGCAAATGGAGATTATGAACGCCTTTACGCCATCACCAAAGATAGCGAAAAAGAAGCAAAAGGATTATTGGTGCAATTTGAAAGCGATTATCCTAAAGTGCTGAAAACCGAAAATGTCAGTAGCGTTTTAAAAACACTAAGGGCAAAGCGGACAGGTCAGAACAAAACGCCGAAGCATCGAAACGAACACGAAAGATAAAAACAAATCACCACCCGAGCCGACAGTGTTATGCTGTCGGCTTTATTCGTTGAAAGGAGAGATAGTTGAACAACAAAAAAATCGGACTGTATCTTACAGTCACCGCCGCCGAAAAGCGGCGCATCAAAAAGAATGCCGCACTGTGCGGCTTGAAACAAAGCGAATATATTCGTCAAAGGGCATTGGGCTATGCACCGAAAGCGGTGCCGCCGGATGCCTTTTATCATTTCTGCGAAAAGGTTGACGCCTTGTGTGAAAAGCCCTTTTCACCGCCGGTGAATGAAAAAGCACTCTCACTATTGGAGGAAATGGAAAGTATTTATATCACTTCGGATAAGGAGGTGGTGCAAGAATGGCAACCACCGGTTTCTGGCCCGTAAAGGGCAGATTGAAAGAAGTGTTGGCGTATGCAAAAAATCCCGACAAAACCACCGAGGCAAAATACTTGGATGATGACCTGCGCACTGCGATTGACTATGCCGAAAACAGCACTAAAACCGATGAGCAGATGTATGTTTCCGGTATTAACTGCTCCAAGCACCGCGCATACGAAGAAATGTGTGCGGTCAAACACAAATTCGGTGAGCGAGGCAAAGTTATTGCTTATCACGGCTATCAGAGTTTTGAAGCGGGAGAAGTCACGCCCGAGGAAGCACACGAAATCGGGAAGGAAACGGCGAGAAGAATGTGGGGTGACAGGTTTCAGGTACTTGTCACCACTCACCTCAATACCGATAACCTGCACAACCATTTTGTGATCAATGCCACATCATTTAAAGACGGCAAGAAATACCGCAACCAAATCGGCGACCATATGGAGCTGCGCAAGGTGTCCGATGCCGTTTGCAGAGAACACGGAAAGTCCGTGTTGGAAAACGCGCCGTTTTACGGAGGGCAAAAGAAAGACTATTGGCTTAAGCAAAGCGGTCAGTTATCTCACAGAGAAATGCTGCGCAAGGATATTGAAGATGCGCTGGAATATGTAACAGATTTCCAAGACTTTCAGCGGTATATGTACACACTCGGATATCGTGCGCCTCACGGGTACAGAGGTACACACATTTCTCTGATTGGACCCGGCTGGCAGCGACCGGTAAGGATTGACCGCTTGAATAAAAACTATACCGTAGAGGGCATTACTAACCGCGTCAATCAAAATGTAGAAAATGAAAATATTATCGTTTTCTATAATAACCCGCCGAAAGTGCGCAGACCATACTATATGCAAGTGTATCGCTATTATAAAAGTGACAGCAACCTCATTACCTTACTCTTTGAAATCGTCATTCAAATTTTGGAAATGAGTTCGGCTCTTGAGTATGACAACCTGAAACAGCGCCCTGTTTCACCTGCCATGCGTGCCGAATTGGCAAAGCTTGACCAAACACTGGCGGAGTACCATTTCTTGCGTGATAACAACATTGAAACGGTAACGGACTTTACTGCTTTTGGGGCGCAGGTACGCGAGCAAATTGAGGTGTATGAAAACGAACGCCAAAAGTTGCGCAATCAAATTCGCCGCGCCAAAACACCGGAAAGAGAGATGGAACTCAAAGAACAGTGTAAGGAAATCACCAAGCAACTGTCACCTTTGCGCAAGCAAGAAAAGATAATTGTCGGTATTACAAAGAAAGTGCCTCGACTTAGAGAACTCTTAAAAGAGGAATTTGATTTGGAAAACGGCAAATTCCATGTTCGCTATGAAGACCCAAACAGAGCACACCGGAGATATCCGACACAAAAATCAAAAGAAAGGAATTATGAACGATGAATACAATACCTATTACTAAAATCCACCCGTTTGAAGAGCACCCCTACAAGGTGCTCGATAACGAGGAAATGAACGAATTAATCCAAAGCGTACAGCAGCACGGCATTTTGTCGCCGCTGATTGTGCGACCAATCGAAGGCAAAACAGATGAATACGAAATCATTTCGGGACACCGCAGATTTCGAGCAGCACAAAAGGCAGGGCTTACCGAAGTCCCTGCCGTTATTTATGCCTTAAACCGAGATGAAGCAGCCATTATGCTTGTAGACAGCAACCTGCACCGCGAGCATCTGCTGCCGAGTGAAAAGGCGTTTGCGTATAAGCTGAAATATGATGCACTCAAACATCAAGGCAGACGAACAGATTTAACTTCGGGACAAATTGTCCCGAAGTCCGACAGCGCACGTTCTTCCGCCCTCATTGGTGAGTTGTCCGGAGAGAGTTATAAAACCGTACAACGCTATATCCGCTTAACAGAGCTGATCCCCGAATTGCTCGATTTGATGGACGAAGGCAAAATTGCCTTTTCTGTCGGAGTGGAATTGTCCTTTTTGGATGATGAATCGCAGTATGCGCTGTTAGATATCATTGAGCGAGATAACTGCACGCCTTCTTACTCCCAAGCCTATCACATGCACAGAGCATTCAATAACGAAAGACTCACCAAATCCTTTATGGAAAAACTTATGTCACAGGAAAAACCCAACCAACGAGAGACAGTCAAAATACCGACCGAACGCATTCGCTCTTTGGTGCCGCAAAAGTACACCGCTAAGCAAACGGAAGAATATATTGTCAAAGCACTGGAGCATTATCACCGATACTTGATTCGACAGCATGATAGGGGGCGATAATACTTTGAAAGATACCCTTTTAGAGAAAAACGCCGCAGAAACCCCTCGCGAAATTCTCTTTTCCGTTGAGGATAAAAACACGGTTTATGATGTTTGTGCACAGTTTTCGACAGAAGGCAAAGAGTCTCTACTCGCACAGCTGAAGAAATTGATTTTAGAATCGGCATAATTGAAAAAAGTGCACCGAGTGTAATATATTAAAACTATGCTACTCTCGGTGCACGGAAAGGAGTTGAAATGTTAAAGCCCGAGAATAGAAATAAAATCACAGCACTATACTGTCGTCTTTCACAGGATGACGGTATTGATATGGAAAGCAACTCCATATCTAACCAAAGAAAAATATTGCAGGATTATGCCGATTCCAACGGCATAACCAACACAATGTTCTTTGCGGATGACGGTTACACCGGCACTGATTTTAATCGCCCTGATTTTCAGCGCATGCAAGCAATGATAGAGCGCGGAGAAATCGGCACGGTGATTGTAAAAGACCTTTCGCGTTTCGCCAGAAACTATATTGAAGCCGGCAACTACCTTGAAGTGAAATACCCTTCGCTCGGCGTTCAGTTTATCGCCATCAAAGAAAATGTTGATACTATTAAAGGTACAGGAATGGAAATGTTGCCGTTTTACAACATTTTTAATGAATGGCACGCTGCCGAAACGAGCAAAAAAGTCCACGAAGTTTGGAAGGTTAAAGCAGCCGAAGGCAAGCGAATTGCTTCTGCGATTCCTTATGGTTATATCAAATCACCGGACAACCATGAACAGTGGATTATTGATCCGGAAGCGGCAAAGATTGTGCGTCAGATTTACGATATGTGCTTACAAGGATTAGGAAACGGTAAAATCGCCGGTAAACTTGAAAAAGCAGGTATCCTTAGTCCAACCGCTTATTACCATTCAAAAGGAATACGTACAAATAAACAGTTAAAATCGCCGCCGTGCAGATGGTGGGCTTCAACCATTCAAGGTGTTTTAGATAACATCCAATACACCGGATGTACTGTGAACTTCAGAAGCACCACTGTCAGTTACAAAGTGCATGAACGCGTTTTTAATCCCAAAGAAGATTGGCAAATAATTCCCGACACACAGGAGGCAATCATTGATATGGAAACGTTTAATCGTGTACAAGAACTGCGCAAACATCGCAGAAAACAAACTTCGACCGGCAGAAAAAGCATTTATACAAGCAAAATGTTCTGCGGCGATTGCGGTTCAAAAATGTATTTTTGTGCGGCGAGAACAATTCCCGATAAAAATGTTTTCTTCCGTTGTTCCGAATACAAAGAGAACAAAGGAACATGCTCTATTCACCATATTCGTGAAACTGCTGTAGATATGATTGTGCGCAGAACGGTTAAGGAAGTCGCAAAATATGTTACACAATATGAGCCAGTTTTCCTTTACCTGTATTCCAAAAAGCATAATGAAGAAATGCAAACAAATCTGCGCCATACGAAAATGCGAATTGACCAAAGCGAAAGTCGTCTAAAACAACTTGACCAACTGATTATGAAAGTATATGAAGATCATGTTTTAGGCAACCTGCCCGAAACGCGATATAGGATGATGGCAGAAAACTATGAGGCGGAGCAAAAGGAATTAGCGAAGCAAATCGAAGCTGACAAAACCTTACTTGAAAAATCCCGGCAAACAGTTTCAGATGTCAAATCGTTTTTACAGGCAATTCGGAAATACACAGAGTTCGAGGAACTTGACGAGAAGATGGTTAACACTCTTATTTCAAAAATTGAAGTGTTTAAAAAGGTGAAAATTGATGGCAAGTTTCATGTGCCCGTAAAGATTTACTTTACTGCAGTCGGAATTGTTGATATCCCCGATGAGAAGGAAATCAAGAAAATAATGGCGGAATTACAAGCAAATCCGCAATTATTAAAAACAGCATAAGCAAAGGTGTAGCCGCCAAAGGCGACTACACCTAACATACTTAAAAATCAATCCTTAATGACAGTCAGCGAAGCCACGCCAAAAAACGCAAAGCTCCAACTGTCGCCAAACAAATTAACACAACGCAAATCTAAGCATGTGATTAAGAGCATGCATTTTTATCAAAAAATAAAAATACATACTTAGTATTTGCGCAAAAGCTATTAATTTGTTTGGCAAATTCATTTTAGCATTATATGCATTTGAAGTCAACATAAATACAGCAAGTGCCTTTTTCCTTGTTTGCGTTTTTGTCTACCCCTCTGTCGGCTCTGCCGACATCTCCCCTCATCAAGGGGCGACAAGAAGAGGATAAATTGAACATCGAACCGACTGCGATTGTTTTGTTTGCTCCGCAAACCCAACACTTATTAATCGGGTGCGGGTGTCCCGCCCTTTAATTCCGCATTCCGCATTCCGCATTGACTAAAAAAAGCGCCCCGTCTTTCGACGGGGCGACATTTTTTAGTCCATATACTTCTTTCTCGGCACATAGCTGGTATGTAACAGCTCATGTGCTTTGTGAGAATTCGGTTTGCCGAGGTATTCATCATAGAGTTTGATGATTTCGGGGTTCTTGTGAGACTTGCGCAGGGTCGCTGCTTCGTCTGCTTTATAGAGAGCCGAGGCACGCACCGCTTTGTAGTCGGTGAAGTTCTTCACCTTCGCGGGGATAATCGGCTGACCGCCGCCGTTGACACAGCCGCCGGGGCACGCCATAATCTCAATAAAGTGGTAATCCGCTTCACCCTTGGAGACTTTATCCATCAGAATAGCCGCATTCTTCGCACCGGAAGCGACTGCTACTTTGACATCCATGCCCGCTACTTTATAGGTAGCCTCTTTGATGCCTGCCGTGCCGCGCACTTCTTTGTAGTCCACATTCTCAAGGTCTTTGCCTTCGAGCACATCGGCTGCGGTTCTGAGCGCTGCTTCCATCACACCGCCGGTCGCGCCGAAGATAACGGCTGCACCGGTATCTTCACCGAGAGGATTGTCAAAGTCTTCGTCGGGAAGGGAAACGAAGTCCAGACCAACTCTCTCAATCATAGAAGCGAGCTCGCGGGTGGAGATGGAGATATCTACATCCTGCAAATCTGCGCCGGCACCGTTTTCATCGTCTCTGGTGATTTCAAACTTCTTGGCAACGCAAGGCATCACGGACACGCTGACAATCTTGTGCGGGTCAATGCCCTGTTTCTCAGCCCAGTAAGACTTGGTAATTGCACCCTGCATGGTCTGCGGGCTCTTACAAGTCGAAAGGTGCGGGATTAAATCCGGATAATAGTGCTCTAAGAACTTCACCCAACCGGGGGAGCAGGAAGTAATCATCGGCAATACGCCGCCGTTTTGCACTCTGTCGATAAACTCGTAGCCTTCTTCCATAATGGTAAGGTCGGCGCCGAAGTCGGTATCAAACACTTTGTCGAAGCCCATTCTGCGCAGAGCGGCAGCCATTTTGCCTTCAACATTGGTGCCCATTTCCATGCCGAACTCTTCACCCAGAGCGGCTCTGACTGCGGGCGCGGTCTGCACCACAACCACCTTTTCGGGGTCTGCCAATGCTTCAAAGACTCTGTCGGTATCATCCTTTTCGCGCAGGGCGCCGACCGGGCAGTTGACAATACACTGACCGCAGGCGATACAGGCAACATTGCTTAACGGCTGCTCGAAAGCGCAACCGATATGGGTATCAAACCCCCTTGCGTTTGCACCGATAACACCGGCATACTGGTCGTTACAAGCGGCAACACAGCGGCGGCAAAGCACGCACTTGTTGTTGTCTCTGACCAGCCACTGAGTGGCATCGATATCATAGGTCGGTCTTGCGCCGTCAAAACGCGCGGCATCTTCCACACCCAATTCGCGGCAAAGGGTTTGCAGTTCGCACTTGCCGGAACGCGAGCAGGATAAGCACTTCCTGTCGTGGGTGGAGAGGATGAGTTCCAAAGTGGTTTTTCTGGACTCAATGACCTTCGGGGAATTGGTGATAACTTCCATACCCTCGTTAACGGGGTATACGCAGGCGGCGACCAGGCTTCTGGCACCCTTGACTTCCACCACGCACATACGGCAAGCGCCGATTTCGTTCATATCCTTCATATAGCAAAGGGTGGGGATATCAATACCTGCTAATTTGCAAGCTTCAATAATGGTTGAGCCTGCGGGCACGCTCATGGGCATGCCGTTAATTTTAATATTTACATTTTCCATCGTTGACATGCTCCTTTATTATTCTTTAATAATGGCGCCGAACTTACAGTTGTCCAGGCACACACCGCACTTAATGCACTTGTCTTGGTCGATTTCGTGAACTTCTTTGACCTTGCCGCTGATAGCATTCACCGGGCAATTTCTTGCGCAAAGGGTACACCCCTTACACTTGTCGGGTACAATCTTAATCTGCACGAGGTTCTTACAAACGCCTGCCGGGCATCTCTTTTCCACAACGTGCGCTTCATACTCTTCTCTGAAGTTCTTGAGGGTGGAAAGCACCGGATTCGGTGCGGTTTGACCCAGACCGCAAAGCGAGTTTTCTTTGATGTAGTAGCAAAGCGCTTCGAGTTTATCCAAATCCTCTAAAGTGCCTTTGCCCTCGGTAATCTTTTCGAGAATTTCCAGGAGCCTTCTCGTACCGACACGGCACGGTGTACACTTACCGCAGGATTCATCAACCGTGAATTCCAGGAAGAATTTCGCGATATCGACCATGCAGGAGGTGTCATCCATAACAATCAGACCGCCGGAGCCCATCATGGAGCCGATGGCAATGAGGTTGTCGTAGTCAATCGGAACATCGAGGTTTTTCTCGGTGATACAGCCGCCGGAAGGACCGCCGGTCTGCGCTGCCTTAAACTTTCTGCCGTTGGGGATACCGCCGCCGATTTCGTAAACAATTTCGCGCAGGGTAGTACCCATCGGGATTTCCACCAAACCGGTGTTGTTGATTTTACCGCCCAGAGCGAACACCTTGGTGCCCTTGCTCTTCTCGGTACCCATGGAAGCAAACCACTCCGCACCGTTTAAGATAATCTGCGGGATGTTGGCATAGGTTTCCACGTTGTTGATGATAGAAGGCTTGCCGTATAAGCCCTTGACTGCCGGGAACGGCGGACGCGGGCGCGGCTCGCCTCTGTTACCCTCAATAGAGGTTAAGAGCGCAGTTTCTTCACCGCAAACAAATGCGCCTGCACCGAGCCTGATATGTAAATCGAAGCAGAAATCGGTGCCGAAGATATTGTCGCCGAGCAAGCCGTATTCACGCGCCTGCTTCATGGCGATGTTGAGTCTCTCTACCGCGATGGGGTACTCGGCGCGCACATAGATGTAACCTTGGCTGGCGCCGATTGCGTAACCGGCGATTGCCATTGCTTCAATGAGCGCATGGGGGTCGCCTTCCAAAACGGAACGATCCATAAATGCACCGGGGTCGCCTTCGTCGGCATTACAGCAAACATACTTTTGGTCTGCCTGGTTTGCCGCCGCAAACATCCACTTTCTGCCGGTGGGGAAGCCGCCGCCGCCTCTGCCGCGCAAGCCCGATGCCAAAATGGTATCGATAACTTCCTGCGGGGTCATTTCGGTGAGCACTTTACCCAGAGCGGCATAACCGTCCATAGCAATGTATTCATCAATCACTTCGGGGTTAATCACACCGCAGTTGCGCAGCGCCACGCGCTTTTGCTTAGCATAAAACTGGGTGTTCTTTAAGGACTTAACCGTATCTTCTTCGACTGTCTCCTGGTAGAGAAGGCGTGTAACGATTCTGCCCTTGAGAAGGTGCTCTTCCACGATTTCGGGAATATCTTCCACTTTGACCATAGAATAGAAAGAACCTTCGGGATACACGACCATAATCGGACCTAATGCACACAGCCCGAAGCAGCCGGTACGAATGACATTGACTTCTTGGTCAAGGCCTTTGGCTTTGAGCTCTTCGTTGAGCTTGTCAATAATTTTGTCTGAGTGAGAGGAGGTACATCCTGTTCCGCCGCAGACTAAAACTGTTGAACGATACATCTACTTTCCTCCTTATTCACTGTACTTACCGATGGTATACTCGGTCACAACGTTTCTGTTTACTAAGTGGTCATTGACAACTTTGAGCGCCTTCTCGGCGTCCATCTTCACATATGTAACCTTTTCTTCGCCGGGAACGACCACTTCCACAACCGGCTCATACTGGCAAATGCCGATACAACCGGTCTGCGTGACGGTTACATTCTCAAGCCCTCTCTTTGCGCACTCTTCTACAAACGCATTGAGCACCGGGCGCGCGCCTGCCGCAATACCGCAGGTCGCCATACCAACGAGAACTCTGATGTTGTTTTCATTCTCGTTTCTGATATTCAGCTGTGTTCTTGCTTTGTCTCTGATGGCTTGCAACTCAGCTAATGATTTCATTGGTCTTTACCTCCAAATAAGTCTTTTTCGTTTTCTTCCAGAAAGGAACTGATCCACAGCGCAACTTCGGGGTTGTTGAGCGGCACATCGCCGAGCACTTCCCGCAGCTGCCGGGTATCGAGAGTAAAGGACTTTTCATCCACCTTTCTCTCAAACACAAAATCCATTTCGGGGTTTGAGTTGATTAAAAGGCTGACAGTAGAGTTAATATCGCCCAGCGGTGTCATATCCACATGGTCGGTGCAGAAGGTCGCCGTCGTCACGGTGCCTTCGCCCGGTGCGGATGTGATCTCAAAACTGCCGCCGGTTTGCTCTGCCGCCATCTTGAAGAGCGGCACGCCAAGACCCACCTTGCGGGTGGTTCTGGTGGTGAAAAACGGGTCGGTAACACTTGCAATCTGCTCCCGACTCATTCCGCAGCCGTTATCTTCAAGCGTGATGGTCAAGGTCTGCGCCGCGGTATCCTGCACACAGCGAATGGCAAGCTCTGTCGCCTCTGCGCGCACCGAATTCTGCGCAATATCCATCACATTTAATGAAAGTTCTCTCATGTTGCTCCTTATTTGTACTGCTTGAGAATTCCCTCAACATCTTTGGTTTCCAGTCTGCCGTAGACTTCATCATTGATGGTCATGACAGGTGCAAGACCGCAGGCGCCGATGCAGCGGCAAGCGGAAATGGAAAACTTACCATCGTCGGTGCACTCTTCCGCACCGATGCCGAGTTGCTCTGAGAGAGTCTCTAAAATTTTTGCCGCACCCTTGACATAGCAAGCGGTACCCAGGCAAACGCTGATGGCGTACTCCCCTTTGGGCGAGAGCGCGAACTGTGAATAGAAGGTTGCCACGCCGTAAACTTCTTCAAGCGGCATGCCAAGACCGTCTGCAACGATTTTTTGCACCTCAATGGGCAGGTAACCGTAGATGTCCTGCGCGCCTTGCAGCACCGGCATCACAGCACCCGGATCGCCGAGATTGTCTTCGATAACCTTTTTCAGCTCAGCCTCTTGTTCAGGGGTTCCTTTAAAAGGAATTTTGCTGATTTTTTTTATCATTGTTTCTTTCCTCCCCGTGCGTTAAACGCACAAATTTAAAAATTTTCTATTAAAAATTCAAAACCGTTTTTGTGCTCTCACAAAAGTGATTGCACTCAAATAATTTTAAAATTTTTAGCTGTTTAGCGGTCAGCAGTCGGCAGCCGGCAGCCGGCATTTAAATGTGCGCCGTGCGCGCCACCTTTAATTCATTCCGAACTCCGCATTCCGAATTGTCAATTACTTTGCCCTCTTGGCAAAGTAATCAATAACCGCCTGCGGTGTGAGCGCCTCCAATTCAATATAATTGGTCGCTTCTTTCATATTTTCCAGATAATGCGCATCCGATGACTGTATGAGCTCCACCCCTTCAAGGGAATACAGCGCTCTGAGTGCACTTTCATCGGCATCGTAACTCATTTCCGCAAAGCCGTGGTTACACTCCGGCGGCAAATCGCCGAGCACGGCAGTCACACTGTAAGAGTCTCTGTCTATATGCGCGGGGTACGCAAAGCCGCCGTGACTTTTTACCAAGTCAAACGCCTGCTCAATGCCGATTTCGGTTGCTAACAAGAGCAAGTCCTCTTCTTCACCGATGCATTCGTCACTGCTGTTTAACACCTGTTGCGCACCGTAGACTTCCGGGCGGTTGGCAATATGCGCCGTATGCTCCCTGACATAGCGCGAAAACGCCATAGCTTTTTCGGTATCGGGAAACAGGCACACCACATGAATATCTTCACTTGTGCTCAGTTCCATCCCGGGCACCACGCACACACCGACCTGTTTGCCGACCTCTACCGCCGCTTCACAGTTGCGGCAGGAGTTATGGTCGGTCAACGCAATCACATCCAGCCCCAGCAGCTTTGCCATATTGACCAAATTGTTCGGTGTCATATCCGAATCGCCGCAGGGGGACAGGCAGGAATGCAGGTGAAAATCGTAAGCCGCTCTCATGAGAGTATCGCCGCAATCTTGACCGACATTTCGTAGGCATTGAGTTCGGTCGAAAGCACCGGCACATTCTGCATATCGGCGCGCTGCCGCGCATCTTCATCCAGCGGTGCGTTTTCGGTGAGCACAATGCAGGCGCAGTCGGCAAGCGTGGCAACGGCAATGGCGTTGACATTGCCCATCACGGTCAGCCACACGCTGCCCTCTCCGGCTCTGCCCATGACCCAACTGAGCAAATCACCCGCATAGCAGGTGAGCACATCATTCTGTGCGCCGCCCATGCCCGCCAAGGGCTTGAGATTGAGTTGTTCGGCTAAATCAGTTACTGTCATCCTCTACTCCTAATTGCGAAAGCGCTTTTGCCGCTTTCTTCACCTTATTTTTCAAAATAAAAATACATTCGCTCTCGTTAACCTTGCCCATTACCACATCTTCGGCAAAGGCTTTGCAGGTGGGCGAACCGCAGGACCCGCAGTCGATACCGGGGAGCCTGGTGCGCAGCTCTTCAATCTCATCCATCATCGAGATTGCCTGCTCTAAATCTTCGGAAAGCTGCATTACCGGGGTGTATTCGAGCTCCTGAGTCCAATTAATCATTTGGTTCATCGAAGTCTCGTAGTGGTTACACGACGGCGGTAAAAATTTATTTAAGCGCTGAATGCGCGCTTTGGCGATGTAGGGATTTTCGACACACAGCACCCCGCCGACACAGCCGCCGTTGCAGGCGTTGAGCTCGATAAAATCTACATCCTGTATGCGCTCGTCTTCCAACTGTTCGAGCACGTTAATGACATTTTCAATCCCGTCTGCCGCCAGGTAGCGGTCTTCCACCGCCGCCTTGCTCTCGCCGCCGCTGGTCGCCCAGCGCACGCCGGTCATGCCGCTCTTGGCAATTCTCTCTAAGTGGCGCAGGTCTACTTCTTTATCCATCGCTTCGGAGAGCTTCGGGTAAATCTTGGCAATGGAAATCGCGCCGTCTACCCACGAGCGGGCAGAGCCGATCGGTGCGGCAAAGTCGGTTACCTTTGCGGGGCAGGGGGTAATGAAAAAGACACCCACCTTCTCCATCGGCACACCGTATTTTTCACTGCACTCGGTTTTGGCGATGCGCGCGGTCACTTCCATCGGCGCTTTAATCGGCAAAACATGGTCAATCAAACCCGGGAAGCGCTGGCGAATTAAGCGCACCACTGCCGGGCAAGCCGAAGAAATCACCGGGAGTTTTAGCTTATTCTCGGCAAGCATGCGGCGGGTGACATCGGTCACAACCTCCGCACCGCGCGAGACTTCGTACACATCGTTAAAGCCGATTTTCTTCAAGCCGTTGAGTACAATGTCAATATCATCTAAATGATTAAACTGCCCGAACAGCGCCGGCGCGGGAATCGCTACTTTATATTCCCAGTTCTCGAGCGCGGACAGGCGGGTGGAGTGGGCGCGCTTGGCGCCTTTGGAGCAAACGCGAATGCACTCACCGCAGTCAATACAGCGCGCCGCGCTGATTTGCGCCTTACCGTTGCGCACGCGAATGGCCTCGGTCGGGCAGCGCTTAATGCAGGTGGTGCACCCGATACATTTCTCTTTTTCTAATGCTACTGAATGGAAAAAAACATTCATTCTCTAATCTTCTTTCGAATATTGTTGGCGGTCGGCAGTCAGCGGTCAGCATGTGCCCCCCTCTGCGGCTCTGCCTCGCATTGTAAAGATCTCTCCACTTCGGTCGAGATGACATCTTTTGTCATTCCGAGCGCAGTCGAGGAATCTTTCTAATCAAGCGCGAATGTGTCGCCCTCTCTTGTTTGCTCTCGCAAACATATCGAAATTTGCTTTTGCAAATTATATCGAATTGCCACCGGCAATATATCGAGTGCTCTGCACATATCGACTCTTGCAGCGCAGCGCGCTGACATCTGTTGCCTGTGTCCTGTTGCCTGTCAAAGCGTTAAGCCTTGACCACCATCGTAATGGTTGTGCCTTTGCCGACTTCGGTTTCTATTTCCATGGAGTCGGTGTATTTCTTCATGTTCGGCAAGCCCATTCCGGCGCCGAAGCCGAGGTTTCTGACCTCTTGGGGAGCGGTGGACCAACCCTCCTGCATTGCCTTTTCCACATCGGCAATACCGGGGCCGTGGTCAATGAGCACCATTGTGACCGCATCGGGCGCAATCTCCACTTGCGCTTTACCGCCGCCGGCATGAATGGCAACATTGATTTCGCCCTCATACATCGCAATCGATACCTTGCGAATGGCTTCGGGGTTGTAGCCGATTTGGCGCAGTTTTTTCTTCACGGAGCCGGAGGCTTCGCCGGCTCTTGTAAAATCATCCTCCGCAGAGGAGATGTCGTAAGTCAATTTTAATCCTGCCATCAGATATCGCACCCTCCGCGCAAGCCCGCATCATACAGTCTGCCGCAGGCGGTAAACATTCTAAAGCGGGATTTTAAAATGGTGATGCCTCTCTCCTTGGCCAAATCAATAATGGTTTGGTCGGGAGATTTGCCTCTGACAAAAACAATGCAGTGCATATCCATCATATCTGCGGTTCTGACCACCTGGGGGTTGACAAGACCGGTGAGCAGCACCGACTGGTCTTTAACAAACGCGAGCACATCGCTCATCATATCGCTGCCGCAGGCGGAGAGAATCTCGGCATCTAAATCTGCTTCATACACAACTTCTGCTTCTAAAATATCAATTACGTCTCTAACTATCATAAAATACCTTTCTCAAAAAGCCCAAAGTTTCCTATTATACTTTTTTAATCTTATATATAATAACACACACGCACGCGCAATGCAAGGCGCAGGCGGTGAAAAAATCGGCAAAAAATTGTGGTATTTCTGTAAGAAACCACCAATGCTCTTACTGCCCGGGCTTTGACGGCGCACTCATTTTATGGTATTTTTATATATGGACTTCATTTAAAGTTTTTGTGAGGACACTATGGATACACTTACCATTTACGATTGCGGCGGCGATACGGTCATTATTGTCGGCGGTGTGAGCGCCGAAAACATTGCGCAAAGCAGCGCCGAAATTATCAAAGGCGCCCCGCTGAGTGTGCAGGCAGGCTTTGTGCGCAGCACCGAAATTGCCATTCCCCGCTGTGAATGCGCCGGGGATTTCTTCAGCGCGGACTGCGCGCTGTGTTTCGGCAAATATCTCAGCGAAAAAAGCGAAGAAAGCGGCAGTTTTCAACTCTCTGCAAGCGGCATCGCTTCGCCGATGAACGCGACCATAGAAGTGGAAAATGACCTTGGCTGCCTTGCGCTTGCCGGCAAGGCGCAAAGCGACTACACCGGCACCCTGCCGCAAATTGTCTTCGGCGGTTGCACCTACTATATCGCCGCGCCGGAGCATGCGGAAAACGCGGAAGAATTGCTGCGCCAATGCGCAGAAACTTCCCCCTGTGAGAGCACCGTGCTGTTAGTGCTACAGGATGAGAGCGTGACCCCTCATTTTGCCCAAAAAGGCGAGTGCACCACCGCCTTTTCGGCAGGCAGCGCCGCTATTGCGCTCGCTTTTTATGAGAGCGAAACCGCGCGCGACTTTTTTGAAAAAACCTACCGCTTCCCCAAAGGCGAACGCCGCGTGGAAATGAAGCGGTATTTGAGCAGGGCATTTGATTGTACATTAACGGCAAGCGTTAAGGACAAATAAGGGATTTGTCGCGCTCTGTGAGCGCGCAAACCCTTATTTGTCAGTTTTCAGTTTTCAGTGTTCAGTGTTCAGTTATCTACCCCTCTGTCACTTCGTGACATCTCCCCTCGTCAAGGGGCGACAAGAAGAGGACAAATTGAACATCGAACCAACTGCGGTGGTTTTGCTCGTTCCACTCGCCCAACTAAAAAAGTCGGTTATAATCCAAGTAGGTACGATAATCTTTGTTCTGTCGGGTTTGCGGAGCAAACAAAACAAGCAATGTGAATTGACCGTTTCTTCTTAACCGCTTCTCGGCTCCCCTTGAAAGGGTAAAAACAGCCGAACCTTAACAGGTTTTGGTCGCCTGCTTTTCCCAAATACTGCGTTAAAACATCTCGCAATGCGACAGCATTACTTCGCTGTTTTGCCTTGCCTTTGTAAAAATCAGGCAGACCAAAACTGCG
>JAFRJB010000138.1 GCA_017432485.1 Clostridia bacterium | reverse complement strand
GTCGGCAGCCCGCCGAGGGCGGGACACCCGCACCCGATTTAAATGCGTTGCGTAGCAACGCCACCATTCGCTAACTGCTGACCGCTGACCGCTGACTGCTCAAATAAGGATTTGGCGAGGTCTATGACCTCGCCAAATCCTTATTTGTCGCATAAAAAAGAGGCGCCAAGCGCCTCTTTTTTATGCCTGTAAGTGCTTAAGCATCCGCAGAACATCTTCCCTATCCATCTCCTTGGGAACGGGATAGAGCGGGTTGGCTTCTGCCAAAATGCGGTCGGCAAGCTCGTTGAAGTCTTTTTCTTCGAGCTGCTCGAAGCGCGCGGGAATGCCCATGCTTGCATTCATATCCTGAATGGATTTAATAAACTTCTTCGCCTTGCAAGCTTCGTCTTTACCCTGAATACCGGCTTCATCGGCAAGGTCTGCCAACTGCTTAAAGCAGGTGTAGCCGTAGTACTTGAGCATTTCGGGCAAAATGGTCGCGCAGGCGGAGCCGTGCGCAATGCCGTACATACCGCCAATGGCGTGCGCAAACGCGTGTACATAGCCGACATATGCCTGGGTAAACGCCACACCGGCGTAGTAGGAAGCGAGGAGCATCTGCTCTCTTGCCTCAATATTCTGACCGTCTTCATATACAACCGGCAGGTACTTGTAAATCATGTTGACTGCCCGGCGGGCTTTTGCTTCGGTGTTTTTCGTGTTGGATCTGCCGATGTAGGCTTCCACCGCGTGGGTGAGCGCATCCAAGCCGGTCGGTGCCGTAATAAAGGGCGGAAGCCCGAGCGTTAATTCGGGGTCAAGCACCGCATAGGGCGGGCGAATTGCCGGGTCCAAAATAGTCACTTTGGTGTGGTTCGCGCCGGTAATGACTGCCGCAATCGTGGTCTCCGAGCCGGTGCCGGCAGTGGTCGGCACGGCAAAGATGGTCGGCAGACCTTTGCCCACTTTGAGCATACCGCGCATTTTTTCTACCGACTTTTCGGGGTGTGCCGCTCTGGCTGCCGCAATTTTCGCGCAGTCCATCGAGGAGCCGCCGCCGAAAGCAATCACGCAGTCGCATGCGTTGTCGTTATAAATTTTGAGCGCCGCTTCAATGTTTTCAATTGTCGGGTTCGGCACCACTTCATCATACAGCGCGTAGCTGTAGCCTTCTGCTTCAATCGACTCGAATAAACCTGCCGGGAGGTTTAACTTCATCAAACCGGGGTCGGTCACGATTAAGGGCTTGGAAAAACCTTTTTCTTTAATAATTTTTGCCAAATTCTTCACCGCGCCGGCGCCGGCAATTATTTCGGGCTCTTTCCAGGTAAAAAGTAAGTCGGAACCCGCTTTCATCACTTTTTGGTAGCCTCTGTAATAGGCTGTCTTAAATCCGTTCATATCTTTTCTCCTAATATAAATATTATTTTATTTTACACCTGTTTATGTGCTTTTTCAAGTTTTCGCTTTAGCCGCTTTGGGCGCGGTCAGTTTTTTGGCTGCAAAGGCGTCAAACTTCTGCAGTGCAAAGCTGATGCCGATGGCAATAACCACCATCACCGCGTAGTAGAGAATGTTGCTGCCGGGGAAACCGATTTTTCCCATAATATTGCGCAGTGACACATGCACCATATAAAGCTCCAAGCTCATGCCGCCGAAGAAGGCGCAAATCTTCGAGAATGCACCGCTGTTAACAGCTTCGAGCACAATGGCAAGCACCATTATGAAAAGCAGCGCGTAAATTGTTTCGCCGTAGCGCACAATGTACATCGAAAACTTCACGCCGGCCACATTGCGCATAATGCCGACATAGATAAACGCCGCACTGCCCAAAATGCTGATAAGCCAAAACGGCAGCTGCACCGCGCGCTTGTTGTAGACCTTCTCGCCAAGATACACGCCGATGAGAAAGGCGGGAATTCTTGTGAGCATCACTTCAATATTGTCATACAGTTCCGGTGCGAGTCTGCTCAGCGCAAAGTTTGCCGCCGCCACGGCGCCGCACAAAACAACTAACTTCAAGAAATTGAGTTTTCCGCTTTGAAACAGCTTAAAGAACAGCGGGAAGAGCAGGTACATCACCAAAATAAACGCGATAAACCAAAACTGCGAGTTACCTTTGGTGATAAAGTCCACAAAAAACACACCGCGCAGCCATTCAATAAAGCCCTTGCCGTCAATGAGAATGTAGCGCACCAAAAAGTGCACACCGGCTACAATCGCATAGGGAATGACCACGCGCACCAGGCGCTTTTTGTAGAACTGCCCGATAGAAGCATTCTTGCTCATTGAGAAGAATAAGCCCATGCCCGAGAGCATCAAAAAGACCGGCACACCCACACTGCCCACTAAGGCGATATAAATCTTCGCCGCCGCCCATTTGGAGAGCAGGCAGAAGTGGAAAATGACAATCGAAACGATTGCAATGCCGAACAAATCGTTACGCCGCTTGCTTAATACGGAATAATCGAGTGCTGTTGTTTCCATTGTTTCCTCCCTTAATAGTCGAGCTCTTTGGTGGCGACTTTTTCTTCAATGAGCGCGATAAAATCGTTAAGTGCGAAAGCGCCTTTGTCGCCCTCTTTTCTCGAGCGCACGGAAACGGTACCCGCCTCAATGTCCTTGTCACCGATGACAAGCATATAGGGAATTTTTTCAAGCTGCGCTTCGCGGATTTTGTAGCCGATTTTTTCGCTTCTGTAATCGACCTCGCAGCGAATACCCTTGGCAATGAGCTGCTTTTTAATTTCATCGCAGTAGTCCTGATGCCTGTCGGCAATCGGCAGGATTTTGACCTGCGTGGGTGCAAGCCATGTCGGGAACGCACCGGCGTATTTTTCAATTAAGAGCGCGAGCGTTCTCTCGTAGCAGCCGATAGAGGTTCTGTGAATGATGTAGGGGTTTTTCTTCACGCCGTCTTTATCCACATATTCCATGCCGAAATTCTTGGCGAGCATCTGGTCGATTTGAATGGTGATGAGCGTATCCTCTTTGCCGAATACATTTTTAATCTGGATGTCGAGCTTCGGGCCGTAGAATGCCGCTTCGCCGATCCCCACTTTGTATTCCAGCCCCAAGTGGTCGAGGATTTTCTTCATCGTGCCCTGGGCTTCTTCCCATTGTTCGGGGGTGCCGATGTATTTTTCGGTATCTTCCGGGTCCCACTGCGAGAAGCGGTAAGAAACATCTTCATAAAGCCCCAGGGTCTTGAGCATATAAATGGCAAGCTCGGTGCAGGCTTTAAACTCTTCTTCTAACTGCTCGGGGGTGCACATCAGGTGCCCTTCACTAATGGTGAACTGGCGCACGCGGATTAAACCGTGCATTTCGCCCGAAGCTTCGTTTCTAAAGAGGGTGGAAAACTCATTGTAGCGCAGGGGCAAATCTCTGTAGGACCTGCCGCGGTTAAGATACGCCTGGTATTGGAAGGGGCAGGTCATCGGGCGCAGCGCAAAGACTTCGTCTTCACTCTCGGGGTCGCCCATGACAAACATGCCGTCGCGGTAGTGCTGCCAGTGACCGGAAAGCTTATATAAATCGCTCTTTGCCATATAGGGTGTCTTGGTCAGCTGCCAGCCTCTCTTATACTCTTCATCTTCCACAAAGCGCTGCAGGGTTTGAATGACCTTCGCGCCCTTGGGCAGCAAGATCGGCAAGCCCTGGCCGATAATATCGCTGGTGGTGAAAAATTCCATTTCTCTGCCGAGCTTGTTGTGGTCGCGCTTCTTGGCTTCTTCGAGCGCTGTCAGGTGGGCTTCCAACTTGGAAGCTTTGTCAAACGCGGTGCCGTAAATTCTCTGGAGCATCTTGTTGTGCTCATCGCCGCGCCAGTAAGCGCCGGTGGCGGAAGTGAGTTTAAAGGCTTTGATGCGCGAGGTGTCGGGCAGGTGGGGACCTGCGCACAGCTCGGTGAACTCGCCCTGCTTGTAGAAAGAGATTTTCTCGCCCTTGTCGGCGTGTTCTTCAGTCAGCTCGACTTTGTAGATTTCACCCAAGTCTTGGTAGTACTTCACCGCTTCCTGCGGTTCCATCTCAAAGCGCTCAATCGCCAAATTTTCTTTGACAATTTTCTTCATCTCTTTTTCGATGTTTTCGAGGTCTTCGGGTGTGAAGTTGTGCTCTAAATCGAAGTCGTAATAAAAGCCGTCAGCAATCGCGGGGCCGATGGCAAGCTTCGCCTCCGGGAACAGGCGCTTAACCGCCTGCGCCATAATGTGCGAAGCCGTGTGGCGGAAGGTGTAGGCACCGTATTCGTCTTCAAAGGTTAAGATGCTCAGCGCGCAGTCCTTCTCAATCGGGGTGCGCAAGTCGCAGTTTTCCCCATCAATATTCGCGGCACACGCGGCTTTGTAAAGCCCCATGCCGAGTTCTTTGGCAATCTCGAGCGGTGTAATGCCGTTTTCATACTCTTTGACAACGCCGCCTTTGAGTGTAATGTTTACCATATTCATTTCCCCCTTTTTTGAGTTATGAGTTATTAGTTATGAGTTTATAGTGAATGTGGTTCGCCTATGCGAACCGTTTTCAGTGTTCGGTTTTCAGTGTTTAGTTGCGAGTTCGTTAAAACGAACTCGCATTTCTAATGCGTTGCCTTGCAACGCTACCACAACTTTGGCATGGCCAAAACATCATTTGCGCCCGGCGCAAACATCATTGTGAAGCAACATCACTTGCCGCAGGCAAACATCACTGCAAAGCTATGCTTTGCAACAAAAAATCCCGAAGCATCGCAAGATGCTTCGGGATGAAGTTTCCTCCACGGTTCCACCCGAATTGCACAGCGGGTTTCCCCTCTGTACCACTCAAACGGCTCTTTAACGGAAGCCGCCCGGCATATCTTTGCAATATGCACTCGGAGAATGGTAGCTTGCGCCGGTCGCATTACACCCTTTCAGCGAACAGGTGCTCTCTAAAAATGCAGCCGCCGTGCCGTTTCTCGTCATTGTTTTAAAACATTATATCTATACTATCACTATTATATAATGATGTCAAGAATAAAACCCTTTTATTTGAGCGTAATATACTTCACCTTCGACCAGTTGCTCAGGTTCTTTTGCCCGCTCACGGTCTTGTACGCCGCCACGCGCACATAGTAGCGCTTGCCGGATTTTAAGCCCTTGTAAATAACAGAGGTGTTTTTCTTGCCGCTGATGTACTTGGTGGTGCGGTTCTTCTTAAAGTTCTTATCGGTGCTGTACTGCACGCAGTAACCGTCACTGTAATTGACCTGCCCCCAAATAATCTTGAGTCTGCCGGAAGCGACGGAAATGAGTTTGCTGATTTGAGTCGGCGGTGTTTTGACCTTCACGGTCAACGTTTTCGATTTGCCGTTACTGAGGTAACACTTGATCTTGACCGTGCCCACGCTCTTGCCGGTCACCACGCCCTGCGCGGAAACGGTGGCAACCTTTGTGTTTGAAGACAGGAAGTACACCCTGTCCACAATCCCGGCGGGGGTGAGCGTGGTAGTAATTTTAACGGTCTTACCCACCGCCACGCTGTCGGCACAGCTTGCCTCAATCGAGGTGGGGCCCGTCGGCTTCTTAATATCGCCGTAATAAGCGTAGTTGCAGTTTTTACATCTAAAGAGCGTGTAGCCCATATCCACCGAAGTGGGCGATTTCACCGTCTTGGTGTATTGGTGCCCCTTGGCGGTTTCAAACATGCCGTAATACACCGCTTTACAGCGCTCGCACTTGTAGTAGGTGTAGCCCGAATCGGTGCAGGTCGCCGCGTGCACAATGGTGTAGTAATCGTGCCCGAGCGGCGCGACTTCATCGCCAAAATAGCTGTTGCCGCAGTTGTCACACACATAGGTCGTGTAACCTTTTTCGGTGCAGGTCGGCTCGGTCACCGTGCCCACATAGTGGTGCTGCAGCGCCGGCAGGAAGTAAGCCGACTTCACCAGCCCGCAGCGCGTGCAGGCGGTCATCACAGCGCCCTTCGCCGTGCAGGTGGGGGCGATTTCCTGCTCTTTAAAATCGTGGCCGAGCGCCGGTAAAATATCATCGAAAGTCACCCCGCAGCGCGAGCAGAGGCCGGCGGCTTCGCCTGCCTCGGTGCAGGTCGCAGGGGTGTATTTGGTGTAATTGTCGCTGATGTGCCCGAGCGCCGGCACGGGAATATCCGCTTCCACAAGATCGCCGCAGCGGTCACACACAATGTCTTTCCAACCGGGTTCGGTACAGGTCGGTTCATCCCACACATCGTCTACCAAATCGTGACCGAGCGCCGCAACCGTGCGCTCTTCTTGTGCATCACAGTTCTTACACGCATAAATCGCAGAGCCGCTTTCGGTACAGGTCGGTTCCTCCCCCGGCACATATGCCGAAAAGGCGAAATCGTGCGGGAGCACCTGAATGGTAAAGGAAGTCGAGCGGGTCACGCCGTTGTCGGTATACGAAACGGTGACACTCTTTGTGCCGGTAGTCGACATATCGGGGCTCGAGAGCACATAGCCGCTCTGCACGGTCTTGGTAATGCCGTTGGTATAGACGGCGTTGAGCAGTAAGCCCGTGGCATCTAATTCTGTATTCGGGCAATACTCTGTTTTGGTCGGCAGGGTGTTGACGGAAATGCTCGAAAGCGCGCTATCAATGAGTTCATGTTGAATGTTATAAAGCTGGCAATACTCAATCGCGTAGGACTGGGAGTAGCAGTAAACCACAAAGTCCGGGTCGGTCGCTTCAAAGGCATCCACCCCGATGTAGTTGACGGACTTGGGAATGAGCAAACTCTTGAGCGCGTTATCATCCTGAAACGCCTCTTTGCCGATGTAGGTGACCGTATCGGGAATGTTGATGCTTGTCAGCTTATTGATATTGCCGAAGGCGTTGTTGCCGATGTAGGTCACTTCGCCGAGGATTTTGACGGTTTCGACATTAAACGCGCCGATAAACGCAAGGTCGCTGATGGCAACCATACCGGTGCCGACGGTCAGCGAGCGCAGGTTAATCGCGCCGTCAAAGGCGTAATGCTCCACGCTCTTCACGGAGTTTGGCACCACAAACTCCGTATCGGGTTTTGCAACGGGGTAAGAGTAGATAATCGTGCCGTCTTTGCTGTAAAGCACACCGTTAACACTCTTAAAATACGGGTTGGAAGCAGACACATTGATGCTGGAAAGTTTCGGCGTTTGGCTGAAAACGTTGGTGCCGAAATCCTTTAAACCCGCACCGAAGGTAACGGTGGTCAGTTTTGCGCATTTTTCAAAAGCGATATCACCGATGCGTGTGACGGAGTTGGGAACCGTCACGCTCGAAAGTGAGCACTGCGAGAAGCAGACATCTTCAATCTCCGTTACCTTGTAGCCGCCAATGGCGCTGGGCACGACAAACGAGCCGGTGTCGGACTTTTTCTTGTACTCCACCAGTGTGGCTTTGCCGCCGGAAATGAGGTATTCATACTTGCCGTCGGGGCTGACATCGGCAAAGGAAATAATTGCCGTTAGGTTCAGCGCACTTAACAGCATCACAAGGCATAAAAGTAATGATAAAGCTTTTTTCATATCTATCACCCTTTCACGGTCAGGGGCATTGAAGCCCGGTTCCGCAGGTTAAAATCAATTAGACTATTTCACTATAATTATAATAATAACACTTTTAAAAAACAATAGTAAGAATTCATAAAAATAGCGAACTGTCTTACAACAATTCGCCAAATAAGGATTTGTCGAGCTGTTTGCTCGACAAACCTTATTTGTCAGTTTACAGTTTTCAGGGTTCAGTTTTCAGTTTCACCCACCGCGCGCTATGCGCGCACCGCCCTTGATAGGGCGGTTTCAAAAAAATGCAAGGCGTAGCCTTGCGACTGAACACTAAACACTGAACACTGAAAACTATAAAAAAATCGGGCTGCCGCAGCAGCCCGATATTTTTATTTTGCATAGTCCGTTGCGCGGCTTTCGCGAATGACATTGACTTTAATCTGCCCGGGGTATTCGCACTCCGCTTCGATTTGTTTAACAATATCGCGCGCGACGATCGCCATACCTTCATCGTTAATGACTTCGGGTTTCACCATAATGCGCACTTCTCTACCTGCCTGAATGGCAAAGGAATTTTCTACGCCGTTGAAAGAGTTGGCAATGCTTTCAAGCTTCTCCAGTCTCTGAATGTAGTTCTGGATATTCTCGCGCCTTGCGCCGGGTCTTGCGGCGCTGATGGCATCTGCCGCCTGTACCAGGCAAGCGACCACTGTGCGCGCTTCCACATCACCGTGGTGCGCTTCAATGGCGTGAATAACCGCCTGGCTCTCTTTATAGCGCTTACAGTATTCCACGCCGAGGGCAATGTGGGTCCCCTCAAATTCGTGGTCAAGCGCTTTACCGACATCGTGTAAGAAGCCGGCTCTCTTGGCAAGCTTAATTTCGTTTTCACCCAAACCGAGCTCGGTGGCAAGCAGCCCGGAAATGTAGGAAACTTCCAAAGAATGCTGCAGTACATTCTGCCCGTAGCTGGTGCGGTATTTGAGTTTACCCATCAGCTTAATGAGTTCGGGGTGGATACCGTTAACGCCGGCATCCAGCGCGGCTTTTTCACCCTCTTGCTTAATGGTTCTGTCAACCTCGCGGCTGGCTTTTTCAACCACATCTTCGATGCGCGCCGGGTGAATTCTGCCGTCGGTAATCAGTTTCTCAAGCGCAACGCGCGCTTTTTCTCTTCTAACCGGGTCGAAGCAGGACAGGGTGATCGCTTCGGGCGTGTCGTCGATAATCAAATCACAGCCGGTCATCGTTTCGATGGTGCGAATGTTTCTACCCTCTCTGCCGATGATTCTGCCCTTCATTTCATCATTGGGCAGGCTGACAACGCTGACGGTTGCTTCCGTCGCGTGGTCGGCGGCACAGCGCTGAATGGCTCTGCCGACAATCTCATGGGCGAGCTTATCGCTCTCATCCTTGAGCCTTTGCTCATAGTCAAGAATTTTGACTGCCTTTTCGTGGGTTAATTCTTCATCAAGCGCGGTAAGCAAATAGTCTTTTGCCTGTTCCTTGGTAAACCCGGAAACGCGCTCAAGCATTTCAAACTGGCTTTTCTTGATGCTCTCTATTTCAGCCATTTTAGAGTCAGCCTGCTTTAACTTGTTTTGCAGGATTTCCTCTTTCTTCTCCATCAGCTCAACCTTTTTGTCAAGGTGTTCTTCCTTCTGGACAAGTCGCCTTTCGCTTCGCTGTACTTCACTTCTTCTTTCTCTGATTTCTTTATCGGCATCAGAGCGAAGTTTGTGTATTTCATCCTTTGCCTCAATCAAAGTTTCTTTGCGCTTTGTTTCGGCTTCCGCCATAGCGTTATTGATAATGTTCGCGGCTTCGGTTTTTGCATCGCCAATCGCTTTTTCGCCGGTCTTCTTGAGTAACACTCTGCCGAGCACAAAGCAAATGGCGCCAAAGACAACTGAGCCGATTGCTATGCCGAGAATAAAAGTAACAATATCGAAATTCATAGAGCAGCACCTCCTTCGTCTCAAATTTTCAATCAGTAATTGTCATAATCATTGGTTGTCGGTTTGCACCAAAAAGAGTCAGTTGGAACTGTTGAATGTTTAAGTTTGTGAAATCGGCAAAAAAATGCCAATGTTCTTTTTTATTATACTAAATTATAAATGCATAGTCAATCATTTCTTTATATTTCTTTCGCTTGCGCGACAAATAAGGATTTGCCGCGCTCTCCGAGCGCGCAAATCCTTATTTG
>JAFRJB010000015.1 GCA_017432485.1 Clostridia bacterium | reverse complement strand
GCTCGGGATGACACGAAAATTCGGATAAAATTGGCACAAAAACGAGCCTCTTTAGAGGCACGCCAAGGTGGCAAAAACAATAAGGCTTGAACAAAGTGAAAGCCCGCGCCTTGAGACGCGGGTTAGTATCGGGGCTTATAGGCCATGAGCAAACCACCCGTTTGACGGGTGGTATTGATTGTTTTGAATTTTATTCCTGATTAGGACCGTCATAATGTACACACAGCATCGTGATATCATCAAACTGGTCGGCGCCGCGGGTGAAGTCTTTCACCGATTCGGTGACCTGCGTTAAGATTTCTTGCGGCGTTTTCTGCTGGGCTTCGCGCAGGGCCTGAATCATCCTGTCCGTACCGTATTGCTTATTCTTTACATCGGTCGCTTCCGGCACACCATCGGTGTAGAGGAAGAGTTTTGCATCGGGCTGCAGCGTAATCTCGGTGTCGCGATACCTGATGCCTTCCATCGCGCCGATGACCAAACCGTGCTTGTCGCGCACAAGTTCAAAGTCGCCATCGGGCTGGTAAACGGCGGGGTATTCGTGGCCGGCACTGGCAGAGGTGAGTTTGCCGCTTTGTAAATCCAAAATACCCAGCCACACGGTCACAAACATTTCTTCGCGGTTGTTTAAGCAAATTTGGTTGTTGACCGCTTCGAGTGCCGCAGCAGGGCTTTTGGTAATCATCGCATAGTTTTGCACCAAGATTTTGGAAACCATCATAAACAGCGCAGCGGGAACACCCTTGCCCGAAACATCCGCCATGACAATACCAAGGTGCGTTTCATCAATTAAGAAGAAATCGTAAAAATCGCCGCCGACTTCTTTAGCAGGGGTCATGCTGGCATACACATCAAATTCGGGGCGATCGGGAAACGCCGGGAAAATATTCGGCAGCATATCCGCTTGGATGCTTGAAGCCATACCCAGCTCGGTTTCCAGGCGGTTGCTCTCGGCTTTTTGCTGCTCGTATTGCTCAACCTGGTCTTGCATGATGGTGGTGTACATAAAGGCGGCACCGCCGATAGTGGCAATGATAATAAACTGCACATCGGCAACAAACGCCTGTAAGAGCATTGCAAACAGCGGCGCGAGTAAGTATACCCACAGCGAAATTGCCACCCGCTTTTTGAAGTTTTTGCGGTAACGAATAAGAATGAAAATATCAATGCACATCATCACCACGTGCGCGAGATTCGAGAGCAAATAGAGATTGCTGCGGTGGTAGGTGTTTTGCGCATCAAAGTCATAATAAAACTTGCCGAATTGGGCAGCGATTAAAAGCACACATTGCAGGATGAATACGGCAAGCAATACCTTGCCGATGCCTTTTTTGTGTTTTGCATCGGCAGCAAAGGTAATGAGCAAACTGATTAAGTACACCATAAAGCCGGAAGCGAGGAACTCCAAAAAAGTGGTGGTGTAGAGCGCTATGCGCACCCCGCTGCCGCTCACTCCATCGAGCAGCTGCCGCACCAGGTGCATCAAAATATAGACAATGACCGAGCTGAAGAAGATTTGAAAATAGCGCTTTATTTCTTTTCTGAGCCAATCACCGGCAGATATTTGAAAGATGTTAAGCGCACAAATGCCGGTGCCGATGGCAATCGCAATCACATTGATTAGATTGCCGAAACTCATTTGAAATACCATAGTTACCTCCGGTAAGTAAAAGATATTATTATTATAGATAATTTTAAAAAATATTTCAATTACTATTCATAAATTTTGTGATTATTTTGCAATCTGTGCCCTTTTTCTTGACGAAAGCAGCCGAAAGTGATACAAATAAAAGGAGGGAGGATATGCTATGGATAAAAAAGAGAAAAAGGCGCTGCTTGCCAAAGCGCAGACTTTGGAACTGGATGATGCGGCGCGTGCCAAGGCGGCGGGTTCGTTTATTGATTTGCCCGGCGGCAATACCCACTATGAAATCAAAGGGGAAGGGGAGCTGATGGTGCTTGTGCACGGCTACTCCACACCCTATTATATTTATGATAAGCTTTTCGAGCGCTTTGTCGCTGCGGGTTATCGCGTGCTGCGCTATGACCTTTTCGGCAGAGGGCTTTCCGAGCGCGTGGATGCCGTCTATAACCCGGAACTGTTTGCGCGGCAGTTAGAAGAACTGTGCGCGGCGCTGGTTCCCGGTGAACAGTTTATCTTGGTCGGCACTTCGATGGGCGGCAGTATTACCACCGAGTTTTGCCGGCGCAACCCCGGTGTGGTCAAAAAATTAATCTTGCTCGCCCCCGCCGGTATGGATAGTTTTAAACCGCCGTTTTATATGAAGATGTGCAAAATACCGGGCTTCGGCAAGTGGATTTTCTCTCAGATTGGTGAAAAGAGCCTCTTTAACGGCTGCGCGCGCGAAATTATTTACTCGAAAGATGAGATTGATGATTACCAGCGGCAGTTCGCCGACTCTTTACAGTATAAAGGCTTTGTGGATGCGACTTTCTCCAGCTTAATTCACACCATTCTCAACACATCCGAAACAGTTAAAGCCTATAAAGAAGTTGCAAAAGCCGAGATTCCGATGTTGGTCATTTGGGGCACGGCAGACAGAACGATGCCTTACTACCAAATTGAGCGCATGAAAGAGATTTGCCCGCACGCAACCTACATTACCTATGAGGGCTCGGGGCATATTTTCCTCTATGATGAAGGGGAGAGGACGTATAATGATATTTCAAATTGGCTAACCAATTAGAAATAAGGCAACAGGCAACAGCCGACAGGGGCGGTGCAAGCACCGCGCGATATACCGCAAGGCGGTGCGAGATATTTGCTAAAACAAATGCGATATATCTGCTAAGGCAGATGCGATATATTCGCTAAAGCGAATGTGAAAGGTGGCGCGCAAAGCGCTCGGTTAGGCAACAGGCTACAGGCAACAGGCAACAGAAAGGCGGTTCGGTTTACCGAACCGCCAACTGAAAACTGAACTCTGAATTTTAAAAAATGAGATGGCAAATATTTGCCATCTCATTTTTTAAAATTCTGCATTGCCCGTTGTGCGCGGGAAGGGGATTACATCGCGAATGTTATCAATCCCCGTGGCGTACATCACAAGCCTTTCAAAGCCCAAACCGTAGCCGGAGTGCACCACGCCGCCGAACTTGCGCAGCTCGGTGTACCACCAGTATTCTTCTTCGTTGAGCCCGAGTTCCTTGATGCGCGCTTCGAGCACTTCCGGCCGCTCTTCACGTTGAGAGCCGCCGATGATTTCGCCGATGCCGGGCACTAAACAGTCAACCGCGGCAACAGTCTTACCGTCATCATTTTGGCGCATATAGAAAGCTTTAATATCTTTCGGGTAATCGGTCACAAAGACCGGGGACTTAAATACGGTTTCGGTCAGGTAGCGCTCGTGCTCTGTTTGCAAATCGGCGCCCCATTCCACCTTGTATTCAAAGTTGTCGTTATTCTTTTGGAGCAGTTCAACCGCTTCGGTGTAGGTGATTTTGTTAAACTTGGAATTGACAACGCCCTCTAAGCGCTCTTTCAAGCCTTTGTCAACAAATTTGTTTAAGAATTCAATATCGGCAGGGCAGGTGTCCAAGATATATTTCAAAACATATTTGAGCATCGCTTCTGCCGTTTCCATATTTTCTTCCAAATCGGCAAATGCCATTTCGGGCTCAATCATCCAAAACTCTGCCGCGTGGCGGCCGGTGTAGGAGCGCTCGGCTCTGAAGGTCGGGCCAAAGGTGTAAATTTTGCCGAAAGCCAGCGCCATGCATTCGCCGTGAAGCTGACCGGAAACCGTTAAGCCGGTGGGCTTGCCGAAAAAGTCCTGCTCATAGTCAATCGCACCGCTTTCGGTTTTGGGCGGGTTCTCTAAATCAAGGGTAGTGACTTTAAACATTTCGCCCGCACCTTCGGCATCGGAGGTGGAGATGAGCGGGGTGTGCGCATAAATAAAGTGGTTTTCCTGGAAAAACTTGTGAAGCCCATAGGCTGCCGCGTTGCGAATGCGGAATGCCGCGCCGTAAAGGTTGGTGCGCGGGCGCAGGTGGGCAACGGTGCGCAGGTATTCTCTGGTGTGGCGCTTCTTTTGCAGCGGGTAATCCGGTGTGGAAGTGCCGATAACCTTAACTTCTGTCGCCTTGACTTCATAGGGCTGCGGTGCATCGGGTGTCAGGGTGAGAATGCCCTTAACTTCGTATGCCGCGCCGGTGTTTTGCGAGGTAACCTCTTTGTAGTTTGCAATAGCGCCTTCTTCGATGACTGCCTGCAGGGGGGTAAAATGCGAGCCGTCGTTCAAGCCGATAAAGCTGATGCTTTTGCCGGCGCGAATAGACCTTGCCCAACCGCAAACTGTAAGCTCTTTGCCTGCATATTCGGCAGGCGCTTCGTGTATTTTGTAAATTTCCGTTCGTTTCATAGTTTCACCTGAATAAAAAAATTAGTATAACTATAATAGTATAACAATTTTAGGGTTATATTACAATACCTAATCCAAACATTTCGCAAATGCGGTGGGGAGGGCGTAGTCGCTTTCAAGTGCTTCGGCGGTGCACCAGTCAAAGCTTTCGTTCTTTTCTTTAACTCTCACTGTGTAGCAGCGCATCTGCCACTCGATGTGGGTGAAGATGTGTTTGCAGTCTTTGAGATAAGTGATTTCGAGCGGTTCCAAGCCCCACTGCCGCGCCCGGGCGGCAATACAGTTTTCTTCCAAAAACGAGTCGACATTCGGCAGCTCATAAAGCCCGGCGAGCAAACCACTGTCACCGCGCTTGTTTAGTGCGAGTTCACCCTGCGGGCTGTAGAAGAGGAAAACGGTTTTTTCTTCAAGCCTGCGCTGTGTTTTTTTAATTCTGACCGGCAGCTCTGCTGTGATATTTTGGCGGTAGGCTTTGCAGTAGTTTTTTAGCGGGCACTTGTCGCACAGCGGCAAACCGTTTGGCAGGCAAACGGTTTCGCCAAGCTCCATAATGCCTTCATTGAAGTCGCCCGCATCATCGGGGAGAATATCATGAATAAGTGCTTCCGCCGCTTTTTTAACTGCGGGGTCTAAGACATTGCTGCGGTCGGCTTGCAGGCGCGCGAGCACGCGCAGCACATTACCGTCTACTGCCGGCACTTTTTCATTAAAGCAAATGGACGCAATCGCTCCCGCCGTGTAGGCGCCGATACCGGGGAGCTTGACCAAAGCGGCATATTCTTGCGGGAAATTGCCGCCGTAGGTTTCCATGATCACCTGCGCTGCTTTTTTGAGGTTGCGCGCGCGGCTGTAGTAGCCCAAGCCCTCCCAGAGCTTGAGTAGGCGCTCTTCCGGCACCGCGGCAAGGCTCTCGACAGTCGGCAGCGCCGCCATAAAGGCGTAGTAATGCTCTATGACCGCCTCAATGCGCGTTTGCTGGAGCATGATTTCACTCACCCACACGTGGTAGGGGTTTTTGTCTTGCCGCCAGGGGAGCTCTCTTTTATTTTGCCCAAACCACGCCACCAAAGGCACCGCGATGGGCTGTAAATCTTTGTGCATAGTTGCTTCCTTTAAAACTGTGATGAAAGTATTATAGCATAAAATAAAAGCCTTGCGTAGAACAATTTTAAAAAGATAAAAATTTGTGTTGCATTTTTAGCGCACTTACTGTATAATAGCATAGTCAATTAAATATAGTTAAGGCAATACAATCAGTGTACGAACCCGGTTTCTTTTCGCTGATTTGCCTTAATATTTCGTTAAAAATACTCGCAATACATACAGTATTGACTGCGCTTTTTGCCTTATCTTAAGGCAAATCAGCAGAAAATAAACTGCTTGCACTTTAAATCCTGATAGTTAAGATGCAGTTTGGTGCTTTGAAAACGCAGGTTGGCTGTCGCCAATCAAGTTTGAAAACGCCAAAATGCGCTTAAATAGCGGATTTAAAGCGGATTCATACATTGGTTGTATTGCCTAATTTGGAGAGTTGTCCGAGCTGGCCGAAGGAGCACGACTGG
>JAFRJB010000014.1 GCA_017432485.1 Clostridia bacterium | reverse complement strand
TAGTGAAGAGGTAAGAAGTGAGGGCGAGACACTCGCACTCGTTCCGCTTCGCTCAATTCCTTTTGGTGCGGCGTTTGCCGCACGTTAAAATCGGGTGAGGGCAGAGCCCTCCCACACTTATTCACTATTCCTTTTTACTTTTTACTTCAAATAAGGATTTGGGAGCCCGAAGGGGCTCCACAAATCCTTATTTGTAGTACTTAACCGCACTCTCAAACAACTTCATATCGTAATTGCCCGGCACATTTTGGTAAAGACCGGGGTGATAGCGCTCGCTGTGCCCCATTTTGCCGAGAACTCTGCCATCGGGCGAGGTGATGCCCTCAACCGCGCAGTAAGAGCCGTTGGGGTTAAAACGAATGTCCATGGTCGGCTTACCGCTTTCATCGGCATATTGGGTGGCAATTTGTCCGTTTGCCGCCAGGCGCGCGTAGAGCTCGGGCGAGCAGATAAACTTGCCCTCACCGTGGGAAATCGGCACGTTATAGACTTCACCGGGCTTGGTCGCCATCAGCCACGGGGACTTGTTGGAAGCGACTGCGGTGTGCACAATGCGCGATTGGTGGCGCCCGATATCGTTAAAGCTCAAAGTCGGGCAGGCGGCATCGGTTTGCACAATCTTGCCGAAGGGCACAAGACCTAACTTAATCAGCGCCTGGAAACCGTTACAAATGCCTAAAATCAAACCGTCGCGGTTTTCGAGTAAGTTTTCAATTTGCTCAAAAATAGCGGGGTTTTTCAAAAACGCCGTAATAAACTTGCCGGAGCCTTCGGGTTCGTCACCGCCCGAAAAACCGCCGGGAATAAAGAGAATTTGGCTCCCCGCCAACTCCTCGGCAAAGCGCTTGACACTTGCGGCAACACCTTCTGCCGAAAGGTTATTAATGACCATGATCTCCGCTTGGGCTCCCGCGCGCTCGACTGCCTGCCGCGAATCAAACTCGCAGTTCGTGCCCGGGAATACCGGGATAAGCACCTTAGGCTTCGCGGTATGCAGGCGCGGCTGCGGGTAAGATGCCGCGCTGAATGTCGGCACTTCTATGTGCGCTTCCTTGGTGGGAATATTGCAGGCGTAAACACTCTCTAACTTATTTTCATACACAGCTTGCAGTTCGTTTAAATCAAGCGTTTGCCCTTTGTAGTTGAGCACAAAGTCGGCGGTGGTGGTGCCGACAGGCGTGCCGCAGTCCAAAGCGCTCTCGCTCTCGACTAAAAACGCACCGTAAGCGTAATCAAACAGCTGCTCTAAGCTGATATCCTCCGCAAGGCTCACACCGATGCGGTTGCCGAGGCTCTGCTTAAGCAGCGCTTCGGCAATGCCGCCTCTGCCTAAGGCATAGACAGAGCGCAGTTTCTTTTGCCTGCCAAGGTCTTTTATCGTTTTAAATACTTCTTTGAGGCTCTCTGCCTGCGGCACAATACCATCATACCGCGGCGCAATCAAGCTTAAGTGACTGCCCGCTTCTTTAAAAGCGGCAGAGAGAATTTCATCCCCCGCCTGTGTAGTCACCGCAAAAGAAACGAGGGTGGGCGGTACATCAATATCTTCAAAGGTGCCGCTCATCGAATCCTTGCCGCCGATAGCTGCCACGCCGAAATCGGTCTGCGCCTTGAGCGCACCGAGCAGCGCCGCCAAAGGCTGCCCCCAACGCTTGGGCTCTTTACCGGGCGAAGGAAAATACTCTTGGAATGTTAAATACGCATCAGTCGTATCGCCGCCGACCGCCACCAATTTACATAAGCTCTCGGCAACTGCCAAATAGGCGCCGCGGTAGGGGTCTTTTTCCATAATTTCCGGGTTATAGCCCCACGCCATCAGCGAGCAGGTGTTACTCGCCTTTTCGCCGCCGATAACGGTTTGCACCATCGCCTGCTCGGGCGTTTGCTGGTATTTGCCGCCAAAGGGCATTAATACCGTGCGCGCGCCGATGGTCGAGTCAAAGCGCTCGGAAAGCCCGCGCTTGGAGCAGATGTTTAAATCACCCGCCAGCGCCTGCATGCCGGCACCAAAATCGGTTGGAATGTCCTTTTGCACCGGTTGTGCTGCAGGGGTTTCGATGTCAATGTGCTTGGGCGCACCGTTGGAATTTAAGAAGTCGCGGCTGACATCGACTATTGCCTTGCCGTTCCAATTCATGACCAGGCGCGGCGCCTCGGTAACCACGGCGACCGTGGTCGCTTCGAGGTTTTCTTCCTCTGCCAGTTCCTTGAAGCGCGCGACATCCTTGGCTTCGACCACCACTGCCATTCTCTCCTGGCTTTCGCTGATGGCAAGCTCGGTGCCGTCGAGCCCTTCGTATTTCTTGGGTACTTTATTTAAATCAATTTCCAGGCCGTCCGCCAATTCGCCGATCGCAACCGAAACACCGCCCGCGCCGAAGTCATTACAGCGCTTAATGAGCAGCGATGCTTCTTTGTTGCGGAAGAGCCTTTGGAGTTTTCTCTCTTCGGGTGCATTGCCCTTTTGCACCTCTGCCCCGCAGGTTTCCAAAGAGCTTAAGCTGTGCTTTTTGGAAGAACCGGTTGCACCGCCGCAGCCGTCTCTGCCGGTTCTGCCGCCGAGCAGGATCACCACATCGCCGGGTGCCGGCACTTCGCGGCGCACATTCTCTGCGGGTACCGCACCGACCACCGCGCCGATTTCCAGGCGCTTGGCAACATAACCGGGGTGGTAAATTTCATCCACCTGCCCGGTCGCCAAACCGATTTGGTTACCGTAGGAAGAGTAACCCTGCGCCGCGGTTGTCACAATCTTGCGCTGGGGCAGCTTACCTGCAATCGTTTCGGAAAACGGCACAGTCGGGTCTGCCGCACCGGTCACGCGCATCGCGCCGTAGACATAGGCTCTGCCCGAAAGCGGGTCGCGAATCGCACCGCCGATACAGGTCGCCGCGCCGCCGAAGGGTTCAATCTCGGTCGGGTGGTTGTGGGTTTCGTTTTTAAACAGCAGCAGCCACTCTTGCGCTTCGCCCTCCACATCAACTTCCATTTTCACCGTGCAGGCATTGATTTCTTCGCTCTCATCAAGCTTTTGCAGCAGCCCGCGCTGCTTGAGAAGTTTCGCGCCGATGGTGCCGATATCCATTAAGTTAATCGGCTTTTCCCTGCCAAGCTCTTTGCGCGCGGCAAGGTAGTCTTCATAAGCGCTTTGCAGCTCTTCATCCGCAAAGCGCACGCTGTCAATCGTCGTTAAAAAGGTGGTGTGGCGGCAGTGGTCCGACCAATAGGTATCAATCATACGCAGTTCGGTAATCGTCGGGTCGCGCTGCTCGCTGCGAAAATACTCTCTGCAAAAGCGAATATCGCCTTCATCCATCGCAAAGCCGTACTGCCCGATAAGTGCAACCAGCGCATCGTCATCGAGCGCGGTAAAACCGGTGAGCGTTTCGACCGCTTCGGGAATGTCTGCCGGCTGCTCTAAAGTTTCGTAAGTCTCCCACACCGCTTCGCGGCTTTCGACCGGGTTAATGAGGTAGTGCTTAATCGCCTGTACATCTTCTTCGCTCAAGTCACCGTAGAGCAAATACACTTTCGCCGAGCGCACTGTCGGGCGCGGCTTGCAAGAGATGAGCGCAATACACTGCGCCGCGGAATCGGCGCGCTGGTCAAACTGCCCGGGCAGATATTCGCTGACAAACGCTGCATCGCACTGCTTGGGGTCAAGTGAGTCATACACATCGTCAAGCTGCGGCTCGGAAAACACATTTTTGACCGCCGTTTCAAACAATTCCTTATCAATGTGCTCCACATCGTAGCGCTGCACTAAGCGCAAACCGCGCAAGCCGCTAATGCCCAGCACATTCTGTAAATCTTTTAAAAGCAGCGCCGCTTCACCGCGGTGCGCTTCTTTCTTTTCCACATAAATTCTGTAAACCATACTCTTCTCCGTTTAGCCGAGAATTTTCAGGGCTCTTTGCCCGATGTCGTTTCGCTTTGCCTCATTGTCAAAATGCACCTGCTCTGCTGCCTGATAGGCAAGCTCAATCGCGCTCTTTAAATCGGCGGCGACGGCTGTTACACCGAGCACTCTGCCGCCGGCAGTGACCAAATTGCCTGCGCTGTCAAGTTTTGCACCGGCATAAAAGACAAAGGTATTTTCCGGTAATTCACCGCAGGTAATCACAAAACCTTTTTCGTAGGCGCGCGGGTAACCCTTACTCGCTTTGACCACGCAGCACGCACTTTTTTCAGAGAAGCGCACATCCGCATTTGCAAGTGTCTTGTTTCTGACTGCCATCATAATCTCGAGCAAATCGCTTTCGAGCAGCGGCAGAACCACTTGGGTTTCGGGGTCGCCGAAGCGGCAGTTGTATTCAATAACTTTCGGTCCGTCTTTAGTAAGCATCAAGCCGAAGTACAGGCAGCCTTGGAAGGGTCTGCCCTCTTTTTGCATGGCTTGAATGGTCGGCAGGAAAATTTCTTCCATGCACTGTGCGGCAATTGCTTCGGTATAGTAGGGGTTGGGGGCAATGGTGCCCATGCCGCCGGTGTTGGGACCTTCGTCACCGTCAAACGCGCGCTTGTGGTCCATCGAAGAAACCATCGGCACAATCGTTTGCCCATCGGTAAAACTAAGCACACTCACTTCGGGGCCTTCCAAATACTCTTCAATGACCACGCGGCTGCCGCTGTTGCCGAAAACCTTTTCTTCCATCGCCGCGCGCAGCGCTTCTTCTGCCTGCGCGACATCGCTAACAATACTTACCCCCTTGCCCAGTGCCAAACCGTCTGCCTTAATGACCAGCGGGTACGGCGCCGTGCGCACATACTCGAGCGCCGCGGGTAACTCCTCAAACACCGCATAGGCGGCAGTCGGGATGCCGTACTTTTGCATCAAATCTTTGGCAAAGACCTTGCTTGCTTCAATCTGTGCCGCCGCGGCAGTCGGGCCGAAGCAGGGAATGCCGAGCGCTTCGAGCGCATCCACACAACCGAGCGCAAGCGGGTCATCGGGCGTGACAACCGCAAAATCAATCGGGTGTTCTTTTGCCCAGGCAACAATCGCCTCAATATTTGTTGCCGCAATATCCACGCACTGCGCAAGTTCGCGCATACCGGCATTGCCGGGCAGGGCGAAGATGGTTTCTACATTTTTATTTTCTGCTATTTTTCGGATGACGGCGTGCTCTCTGCCGCCGCCGCCAATGACCATAATATTCATAAAGCCTCCGCAACCGTTGTAAAGTTTGTTGCCTTTACAAATGCTGTTTTTTAAAGAAATTCTTTTTTTAGGGTTAAAAGGTGAAAACACTTATTGTTTCCACTTTCTTCAACCACTTATCTTTTTACATAAACTCGGTTTTAGAGAGCATATTTGTGTTCAGACAAAGAATGGAGCAAACGGCATACTTTGTGTATTCCTTTGCGAACTTTCTGCAGTATCTACGCAAAGAGGCCTCTAAAACCAATAAGGGCTTTGCCTTTTTACCCGTTAATTAATGGTGGAATAATCTCATGCCGGTGAATACCATCGCCATACCGTACTTGTCGCAGGCGGCAATGACATTGTCATCGCGAATGGAGCCGCCGGGCTGGGCGATGTAGCTGACACCGCTGCGCTTGGCGCGCTCAATATTGTCACCGAAGGGGAAGAAAGCATCCGAACCCAGGCACACACCGTTCAATGTATCCAAATACGCGCGCTGTTCCTCTTTTGTAAAGGCTTCGGGCTTTACAGTAAAGAATTGTTCCCAATTTCCGTCTGCCAACACTTCTTCGGGGTTCTCGCCGAGGTATGAGTCGATAGCGTTGTCTTTTTCCGGTCTGCCGATGTCGGCTTTAAAGGGAAGACTGAGCACTTTTTCGTGCTGGCGCAGGTGCCAGATGTCTGCCTTGCTGCCGGCAAGCCTGGTGCAGTGAATGCGCGACTGTTGCCCGGCACCGACACCGATTGCCTGCCCGTCTTTGACATAGCAAACGGAGTTAGACTGCGTGTATTTGAGGGTAATGAGCGCAATCGCAAGGTCACGTTTTGCCGCGGCGGGAATGTCCTTGTTCTCGGTGACAATATGCGTAAAATCCGCGCTGCGCGCCTTGTAATCGTTTCTGCCCTGCTCGAAGGTAATGCCGAATACCTGCTTCTTTTCCTGCTTGGCAGGCACATAGTCCGGGGCAATTTGAATGATGTTGTAATTTCCCTTGCGCTTGCTCTTTAAAATTTCGAGCGCTTCCGGCTCGTAGGCGGGGGCAATAATGCCATCCGACACTTCGCGCTTAATAAGCTTTGCGGTTGTCACATCACAGCAGTCGCTGAGCGCGATGAAGTCGCCGAAGGAACTCATTCTGTCCGTACCTCTGGCTCTGGCGTAGGCGCAGGCGAGCGGTGAGTCATCCAAGCCCTCGATGTCATCGACAAAGCAGGCTTTTTTCAAGCTCTCGGGTAAAACCGTTCCCACTGCCGCCGAAGTCGGGCTGACATGCTTAAAGGAAGTTGCCGCGGGCAGCCCCGTTTCCTCTTTAATTTCTTTAACTAACTGCCAAGCGTTAAACGCATCTAAAAAATTGATGTAGCCCGGTCTGCCCGATAAAATGGTAAGCGGTAAATCTTCACCGTTTTCCATATAGATTTTTGCAGGTTTTTGGTTCGGGTTACAGCCGTATTTTAATTCAAATTCTTTCATTTTCTTTCCCCCTGTTTTTGAGTTATTAGTTATTAGTTATGAGTTATGAGTGATGAAACGATAATTGTTTTACAGGTAGATGCATCCGAATGGTTGAGCAATTTTTGGGAGCAAGAAGCGAACGCGATGCAGCAATACTTTGTGTATTGCAAAGAGTGTTTGTGCACTTGCAGCCGAAAAGTGCCTATCAGATGATGCAGCTATCCTATAAAAGAATTATCTGTATTTGTTAATAATTGTCTGCTCATAAGTGCCGTTTTTTAAATCAATGTAGCGCACGGCAATCGCAACCTTGTTCGCTTCATCGAGGTTCTCCCAAATATCCTTTAAAAAGGCTTCGGCACTGTCGGGAATGCTGATGCGCTCCGGCTCGCCGACAAAAGAAGGAATGGGGTTACCGTCGGTGACATAGGTGTGAATAAAGTGCCCGACACCCGGCAAAGCGGGGTACTCGAAGTACTCGCGCACACACGCGCTGCCCTTTTCATCGGCACTCTTTAAAATAGACATATCGTAAGAAAAGCTGTCGCCTAAATGTAACAGCGCACTGATGCGCGGGGTGAAATTGGGGGCATCCGGCTCAAACTCTCGGGTCGCAAGCGCCTGCGAGAAGGATTTGCCCACTTTTAAGAAATCATAGACCGTATCGGTCTGATCGCCGTTGGTGACAATGGCCGCGCCCTCTAATACCCTTAGCGGGGAGTAAATGATCAAAGAGGGGTCACCCACCTTGGAAACATCGATAGGCTCAATGACTATTTCATCGCCTTTTTCCAAAAACATGCGGTTGCGCGAGCTCTCGCTCCTGCCCATAATAAAGTAGGCAATTGCAGCTTTGCTGCCGTCTTCACTCATGCCGACCGCAATACCTCTGCCGACATAAGGGTTGCCTTTGATGCGTTCGCCCATCGTTTTGCTTTCAAACATATTCATCGCTTTTCTCCTTGTATTTTTTGACTGACAAGGGCAACGGCTTGCGGCAATATCTGCCACTCGGCAAGCTCCATCACCCGCTTTTGCAGTGTTTGTGGTGTATCGTCCGGCTTGATATCTACGGCCTTTTGCAAAATAATCTTGCCGCCATCCGGTATTTCATTAACAAAATGCACGGTCGCGCCCGTCACTTTTACCCCGTAATCGAGCGCCGCTTGGTGCACGCGCAGCCCGTAGTAACCCTTGCCGCAAAAGGCGGGAATTAAAGAAGGATGCACGTTGATAATGCGCTCGGGGTAGGCTTTTGTAAAGTCTTCGCTTAAAATGCAAAGGAAACCCGCAAGCACGATTAAATCAATTTCGTATTCCGCGAGTTTGCAGCGGATTGCCGCTTCAAAAGCCTCTTGGGAAGCGCTCTCTTTTTTACTGACCACCGCCGTGGGAATGCCCGCTTTTTTGGCGCGCTCGAGCGCGTAGGCTTCGGGCTTGTCGGCAATGACCAGCGCAATTTCCCCATAGGGGTTTTCGCCGCGCGCCCGGGCATCGATAAGCGCCTGTAAATTGGTGCCGCCGCCCGACACGAGCACGGCAATCTGTGTTTTTAGCATAACTCTATCCCCTCGCCGGTTGTAATTTCGCCGATGGTGTAGGCTTCTTCGCCGTTGGCTCGCAAAATAGCAAGCGCCTCGGCTTCCTTAGCCGCGCTGACACACACGACCATCCCCACACCCATATTAAAGGTGTTAAACATATCGCGCTGCGAAATGTTGCCGACTTTTGCAATGTAATCAAATATCGGCAAAACTTTAAGCGCCTGTTTTTGAATGCGCGCGCACTTCCCGGCGGGCAGGCTGCGCGGAATGTTTTCATAAAAACCCCCGCCCGTGATGTGGGAAATCGCTTTGACTTCCACCGCTTCGAGCAGTGCCAAGACGGGTTTGACATAGATTTTGGTGGGTGCGAGCAGCGTTTGACCTAAACTTGCACCGCCCAGCGCTTCTACCGGCGCCTGTAAGTCGCAATGCTCCACATCAAAGACCTTGCGTACGAGAGAAAAGCCGTTGGAATGTACACCGCTTGAAGGCAGCGCAATGAGCTTGTCGCCTACTTGCATGGTGCTGTTGTCAATAATCTTTTTCTTCTCGACAATGCCGACACTAAAGCCCGCCAAGTCATATTCCTCGGTCGGGTAAAAGCCCGGCATTTCCGCGGTTTCGCCGCCGATGAGCGCCGCCCCGCTTTGCACACAGCCTTCGGCAACGCCGCTGACAATCTTTGCAATTTTTTCGGGGTAGTTTTTGCCGCAGGCAATGTAATCTAAGAAAAACAGCGGCTTTGCACCGGCGCAAATGATATCGTTGACACACATTGCCACGCAGTCGATACCGATGGTATCGTGCTTATCCATCAAAAATGCTAATTTGAGTTTGGTACCCACACCGTCGGTCCCGCTGACCAAGACCGGCTGCTCGTAGCCCGCGGGCAGTTCAAAGAGCCCGCCGAAGCCGCCGATTGCGGAACAAACCCCGCTTGTAAGGGTTTTGGCAATATGCTCTTTCATCAATTCCACCGCCGTGTAGCCGGCAGTGATATCTACGCCCGCCTGTGCGTAAGCCTCAGATTTTGAATTTCGGTTCATATGTTTCTCCACTTCTTGTTTGCCTTAGGCAAACATATCGCATTTTGCAGGGCAAAATATATCGCACCGCTTGCGGCATATCGCATTGCGTTAGCAATATATCGCAATGTGAAAGCCCTGCTTTCACATTATTCTTTTCCGTTCCAGCAATAGGTGCACAGTTCGCACTCATCCATACCAATCGCTTCCACAATACCCTGCAGCGATTGGAATTCAAGCGAAGCTAAGTGCAGTTTTTCGCAAATAACTTTGCGCAGCGCCTTGCCGCGCTCTGTAGTACCGTCACTGTATTCTTCGATATAGTTAAACCCCTCTTCGCCCTCTAACTCCACAATCACCTTGCGGGCAATCAAATCCATATCCGAAGTCGAGCGCGAGAAATTGAGGTATTTGCAGCCGTACATAATCGGCGGGCAGGCAGAGCGCATGTGTACACTCGCCGCGCCGTTTTCATATAAGAAATCGACCGTTTCTTTGAGTTGCGTGCCGCGCACAATTGAGTCATCGACAAAAAGCAGGTTTTTGTTTTGAATTAAATCGTGCACGGGGATTTGCTTCATCTTGGCAATCTTATTGCGCTCCTCCTGCTTAGTCGGCATAAACGAGCGCGACCAGGTCGGGGTGTATTTAATAAAAGCGCGCGCAAACGGCAAATGCGAAGCGTTGGCGTAGCCGATCGCATGCGGTGTGCCCGAATCCGGCACCCCGCCGACATAATCGACATTGGTGGCATTGCCGAGTTTTTCATCGGTGCGCGCCATAATTTCACCGTTTTTATAGCGCATCATCTCCACATTAATTCCTTCATAGGTCGAGGTCGGGTAGCCGTAGTACGACCAAAGGAAGGAGCAAATGCGCTTCTTTTGCTGCGGGGCATGCAGCACTTTAATTTCTTCGGCAGAGATTTCCACAATCTCGGCGGGGCCGAGCTCTCTGAGTTTCTCAAAGCCCAATTTGCCGATCACAAAAGACTCGAAGCTTACACAGTGCGCGCCCTCGCTCTTGCCTAAAATAATCGGCAGCCTGCCGACTTTGTCGCGCGCGGCAATCAAGCTGCCCTCGTTTGTTAAAATGAGAATAGAGCAGGTGCCCTCAATCGCCTCTTGCGCAAAGCGAATGCCTTCGGTAAAACTCTCTTTTTGGTTAATGAGCGCGGCAACCAGCTCCGTGTTATTGATATTGCCGCCGGTCATGGAATTGAAAAAGCCGCCCGGTGAAGACAGGTATTTTTCAATGAGCGCCGCGCTGTTGTTAATCACACCGATAAACGCAATCGCGTAGGCGCCGAGCGCCGAGCGAATCAGCAGCGGCTGCGGGTCATAATCGCTGATAATGCCGATGGCGGCATTGCCCTTCATTTCGTTTGTAATCCCCGCAAACTTGGTGCGAAACGGCGAGTTTTCAATATTGTGAATATCTCTTTGTAAACCAACTTCTGCATCGACAGCCGCCATGCCGCCTCTGCGTGTTCCCAAGTGTGAGTGATAATCCGTGCCGAAAAACACATCTGAAATCACATCACTTTGCGCTACCGCGCCAAAAAAACCTCCCATATATGTGCTCCCTTTAATTAATCTGTATTACTGTTGTATATCGGTCTGTTTCATAAACCCGCTGCGTGCCTGTATCGGCACATTATAATGCGGAATGCGGAATGCGGAATTCGGAATTAGAGGTGGCGAGCTTTGCTCGCATTTGAATGTGCCGCTTTGCGGCACCACCACAACTTCACTCTCCACTCTTCACTCTTCAAACCGAGAATACTATTCTCCCAAAATTCTCTTCATCATTTCCTGATAGGCACCTTCCACATTGCCCATATCTCTGCGGAAGCGGTCTTTGTCCAACTTTTCGTGGGTGGTGCTGTCCCAGAAGCGGCAGGTGTCGGGCGAAATCTCATCGGCAAGCACAAGGCTGCCGTCCGCCGTTTTGCCGAATTCCAGTTTAAAATCGACCAGGTCGATGTTGAGTTTTTTGAAGAAGGCTTTCATCACTTCGTTGGTTTTAAATGCCATTGCCTTGATGGTTTCAATCTCTTCTTTTGTCGCCAGTTTCAAAGCGCGCGCGTGGTAGGCATTGATAAGCGGGTCGCCCAAATCATCGTTTTTGTAAGAAAACTCGATGGTCGGCTCCTCAAACACAATGCCTTCTTCCACCCCGTAGTTCTTCGCAAAAGAACCGGCGGAGATATTGCGAATAATGACTTCCAGCGGCACAATGCTCACTTTTTTGACCAAAGTCTCCCTCTCGGAGAGTTCTTCCACAAAGTGGGTAGGCACACCCTCTTGTTCGAGCACCTGCATCATAAAGTTGGAAACGCGGTTATTAATTGCGCCCTTGCCCGCAATGGTGCCTTTTTTTAAGCCGTTAAAAGCGGTTGCATCGTCTTTATAATCGACAATGCAGAGGTTTTCATCCTCTGTGCTCCACACCTTTTTGGCTTTGCCTTCATAGAGTAATTGCTTCTTTTCCATTTTTCTTCCCCCCAAAAATCAGTGATTATATTTTTCTTCGGTTGCTTTGTTTTTTTCGAGTACCGTGTTTGCCGCCGCCTGTCGGTTTTGCTTAAGCTGCCGCGAAAGTGCTTCATCGCCGAGCGCCAATATTTCCAGCGCTAAGAGCGCCGCGTTTTTCGCGCCGTCTACCCCGACAGTCGCGACCGGTATGCCGGGCGGCATCATCACGGTCGAAAGCAAGGCATCCATACCGTCAAAAGAAGCGGATTTAATCGGAATACCGATGACCGGCAAAGTCGTTGCCGCTGCTACAGCGCCCGCTAAGTGCGCCGCCATCCCTGCCGCTGCGATAATCACACCGAAGTCGTTTTCCTCGGCGCTTTTGACAAACGCCTGCAGTTGTGCCGGTGTGCGGTGCGCCGAAAAGATGTGCACTTCAAAAGGCGCTTCAAAACTTTCAAAAACTTCGATGGCTTTTTCGACCACTTTCAAGTCGCTGTCGCTTCCCATAATAATGGCTGTTTTTTTCATACTGTTCCCCTTTCGGCAAGGCTGCCGCCCCGCCTTTTAATCTAAAAAAGAGAGCCTTATTCTCCGCTGAGAATAAGGCTTTTATTTCCACTTCGCGCAGTATTGCGCACTCACCCCGGTTAAGGCGCAAAACGCCGCAGTTGCCGCAATGTTTTTTTCAAAAATGCGTGACAAGTGCATTGGCAGTTTCCCCCTTACCGATGATAGTTTTATTTTACTATATTTAAACAAAAATCACAATGTAAAAAGTACCTAAATATCATTAATAAGGAGCCCCGTTTTTATATATATTCGGCAAGGCAGTAAAAAACAGCCGCGCAGCACGCGCGCTTGTTTTTTCACCATCTGTCGTATATAATATAGTAGATAAAGCGGTAAAAATGCACTTACCAGAAGCCGCGCCCACCGTATATTAAAAATTTCAGGAGACGCGCCATGATGAAAAAACACCTGTGTTTGCTTTCACTGCTTGCGGCACTATGCCTTGTTATGAGCGCCTGCACCGGAGGCAGCCGCACCGCCACGACAGCACAAACCAAAGCCCAAACCGACAGCGCACAAAATGAGCTCTATGCTACCGAAAACCGCTATGATGTTGCCGAGAGCTATTTTCAAAAGCATAAGGGCACCGATTACGGTACTATCATTAAAAATATTTCTTACGACTCTACCGTTGCCGCCGCAAAAAAGCAATGCAATGTGCTCTTACCTGCCGGCTACGATCAAACGCGTACCTACCCGGTGATGTATGTCATTCACGGCTTTTGGGGCAGCCACAGCACCCTTGTTAACGACGATACGTTTCTCACCCTGCTCTACGGCAATATGCTTAAAGAAGGGCTTTGTGTGCCGATGATACTCGTCGGCATCGATATGTTCACCGATGATGCCGCGCAGAAAGAAAGCAAGACCGATGCCCAAAAGCGCGACAGTTATAACAAGGTGGTCAAAGAAATTCACACCGATTTGATGCCCTTTATTGAGAAAACGTACCCTGTCAGCCAAGAGCGCAAAGACACCGCGGTTGCCGGCTATTCCGAAGGCGGTGCCAAGGCGCTTTGCATCGGCTTTAATTGGTTGGATGAATTCGGGTATATCGGCAGTTTTGCGCCAAGTACCGGTGTCATTCCGACCGATTTATACAGCGGCAGTTTTTGGAGCATCCCGTATATGGAGGCTTTCCCCGAACCGACTGCCGACAATACACCCTACTACCTCTATATGGCAGTCGGCGACAAAGACCCCTACTGTTTGGACTCCACGCTCTATTACCACGAACAACTCGACAAAATGCAAATTGCCAACCAAACCGATTTGGTCAAAGGCTTCGCACACGACAAGGATTTTTGGGGGCAATGTTTTTATAACTTTTTTGCAAAAGTTTTTCAATAATTCCCTGACAGCAAAAAACAGCCGCACTGCCGTGCGGCTGTTTACCTGTTTTGCCTGTATCCTGTTGCCTGTTGCCTAAATTTTTCCGAGGTATTCCTCCAGACAGATACCCGCCTGCGTGATTTTCTTGGCGTGCTCTTTGCCGACATAGCGGTAGTGCCACGGTTCAAAGTGCACGTGGGTAATCTTCTTTTTCTCAAGCGGGTAGCGCAGAATAAAACCGTATTTCCAGCAGTTCTTTATGAGCCACTGTTGGGTGCCGGTATCCATTTGCCCCTCATCGAGCAGTTGGTAACCGAGGTCTACAATATCCACCGCCAAGCCGGTGTGATGTTCACTTGTGCGCGGGGCTGCCACCCACTGCGCTGCCTCTCTTTCGGCATCGACCTGGGTGCTGCCGCTTTTGAGGTATTGGTAAACTTTATTGTTATACAAGCGCGCCTGCTCTTCCAAAGTGCGGTAAGAGGAGCAGACAAAGGGCTGGTAACCGGCAGCGCGGCAATCATCCAACATTTGCTGCAGGGGTTTTGCGGCGCGTTTGTCAACTCTCGCGTAATAATCGCCGTCTACCAAATCCGGCGCATAATCTTTCGCAATCGGGTATTGGTAATTGACTAAGAGCAGCAACGCATCATCCGCATCGGGCGGTGCTGTCACTGCCGCAGTGGTCTGTGCGGCGGTCGGTGCCGTTGTCGTCACTTGCGTAGTCTGCGCTGTGATCTGTGCCGCAGCCGCCGTGCTCTCGACCGGTTCCACCGTTTGCCGATACGCGAGCACTATCACCAACGCAATAGCAGCCGCAATAATCACAGCCCCTAAAACCGATAATACTTTCATCTTTTCTTCTCCCCCAACTACCCGGGTTTTTGCAAATGCAGCCGCCGAATTGTGACATTTTTTGATAGTTTTATTATAGCGCATTCCGCTCTCATTAGCAAGAGAAAAAAGCACGGGATTTCCGTGCTCTTTTAAAGTTTCCTTTAGTGCATTTCGGCGTTATCTGTCAATATATCTTCGGCAAATTCTTTGTTCATTTCGGGGTAAGCCGAAAGCATCGGCTCGACCTGTTTCCCCTTCTTGCGCTCAAAGTAGTTTTTGGTAATCTTGACCACCAAGCCGCTTAGCGCGAGCAGACAAATCAGGTTGGGCACTGCCATCAAACCGTTAAAGGTATCATCAATCGCCCAAATCAAATCGCTGTGAATGACAGAGGAAAGGGCAATAAGCAGCACATAAACAATCTTAAACGCGCCGACAATGTACTTGCGCTTTTCGCTCTTGACCCGGCCGAAGCAGAAATCGACTGCCTTTTCGCCGTAATACGACCAGGCAATAACGGTCGTAAACGCGAACAGCGGCAAAATAATTGAGAAGATTGCCGTACCGACACCGCCGAAGGAAGTGGAGAACATATTCATGGACATCACACTGTCTTCCGCATCGAGCGAGAGGGCTTTTAAGTCAAACGTGGTTAAGAACATAATTGCGGTCAGGGTGCAGATGATGAAGGAGTCAAAGAACACTTCAAACACACCCCATAAGCCCTGCTTAACAGGCTCCCTGGTTTCGGATGCCGAGTGGGCGATGACGGAAGAACCCAGACCCGCTTCGTTGGAAAACACGCCGCGCGCCATACCCTTTTTAATCACCTGCGCAAAGGAGTAGCCGAGAATGCCGCCCCCTGCCGCTTTAAAGTTAAATGCCTTTGAGAAAATCAAGCCGAACGCGGTCGGGATGTTTTTAAAATGCATCGCAATCGCAATAAGCGCCATCACAATAAAGAGTAACGACATAAACGGAACCAGCAGCGAAGCGACTCTGCCGATGCGCTTGATACCGCCGATAATAACCACCGCGGTAATGACTGCCACCACAATGCCGACAATCAGTTTAATGGTTTGCGTATTCTCCAGCGCAGATGCTCTCGAGAGCGCTTCGGCAAGGGTGCCGGAAATTTTATTGGTCTGCACACCGCTCATACCGATGGCGGCAAACATGCAGAAAATCGCGGCAAGGTAGGCAAGCCACTTCCACTTTAAGCCGTAGGCAATATAGTAGAAAGCACCGCCGGAGAGGTTACCGGCTTTATCCTTTTTGCGGTAGTATAAACCGAGCACATTTTCGCTGTAATTGGTCACCATACCGAAAAAGGCGGAAATCCACATCCAAAACACCGCACCGGGGCCGCCGGTTAAAATGGCGGATACCACGCCCACAATGTTGCCGGTGCCGACAGTGCCGGAAATCGCGGTTGCAAACGCTTCAAACTGCGAAACGGACTGTAAGCGGCTGTCTTTTTGCTTCTTTTTGCCAAGCCCCTTGAGGGTGGGGATAATGGTCGTATTGAGCGACTCGCCGAAGTGTGTCACCTGTAAAAAACGCGTGCGCACGGTCAGTAAAATACCCGTGCCCAAAATCAAAATAATGACAGGCCACCCCCATACAATGCCGTTGAGGGTGTCGTTAACTTTTTCAATGGTTGAAATGATGCTTTCCCACATACTGCTTCCTCCTAAAGCGGGCAAAAGAAAAGCCGGCAAACCGCATTGCCGACACCAAAAAAACAGCGCTACTGTTTTCGCCCCGTCCTTTTGCCTGAGAGATTAGCAGAAGCCTGCGCCTCTGTTTGCACCTTCGGCATCCAAATCAATGGAATTCTCCGGGGTTTGTCGGCAAACAGTTAATTGTCCTGCGCGTTTTACGCCTTCGGCGCCGTGCCGTAGCACGAACCTTTCCTGCTTGCTTCGCCCAACTGTATTGAATTTGCAGAGATATTATATCACATCATATGAAAAATGCAAGTAAAAAATACTTGCACTTTTCAATATTATATAAACAACTGTATTAATACTTTTTAAGCACCTGCTCATAGGGCATCACCATACCCTCGGTCATGCGATTGCCTGCTTTTTTGCGCAGGGTTTCGTTATTCATCATCGCGCCCACGGCATACATCGCCGCAATGCGCCCCGCGCGCTTTTGCGGGAAGTCATAGAACCCGTGCTTTTTGTAGAAGCGGTGGTCTTCGCGCATCAGCCCCTGCATTTGGTAAATCAAATCGCGGAAAATTTTAAGCCCGCCCACGCCGTAAAAATCGCGCGGCGGCAAATACTTGTGCTCTATCGCGTAGGCGAGCACCTTTGCCACCTGCCCGACCTGTGCGGGAGCGGTGGCAATGCCGGCAAGGAAATTGCCGCCCACCTGTGCTCTCGCGTGCATTAAAAGCTGCACATTCGGCTCTGCCGCCAGGTTACCATTGACCAAATACGCCACGGGCTTGCCCATGGTCACGGTGCGGTGCCCGTTGCAGAATTGGCGGTCGTCATACAGTTTAAAGCGGTAGCCCATCGAGTGGTCTTTGATGGTGTAGGCAAACACGGTTGCATCTGCCGATTGAATGTGCTCGCGCAGGTAGGCATCGAAATTGTCTTTATAAATGCACTTGCCGTCTCCCGCGCAACGGAAGCAGCCTAAGCAGCCGCCGGAAAACGGAAATTCGCGAATATTGACAAGTTCCGTTTGCATCGGCAGCGCGGCGCGAAAGCGCACAATCAGGTCGCCGAGAGCTTTATCTTCCTCATCGAGGTCGGCGACAATGACCACCTTGCCGCGCTTTTGCGGCGGCGCGGTCGTGGCGCTGACTTTTGCGACTGCCTTTTTGGCGCGTACTTGTTTTACTGCCACGAGCGGCGAAGGCTCGCAAATACCGTTTTTAACCGACCAAAGCACAAAGCGGAAGTAATCTGCTGCTTCTTTTCTGCCCTTGGCGGTGGTTAAATCATCCATATCCGCGCTTAAGCCTTTAATGTAGCGCAAACCGAGGTCGGCGCAGTTTTCTTCAATAAAGCGGTGCGCCGTTACATCATAGAAATGCTTGGAGGTGGAAATCTGCGAAGCAAATTTGCCGCTGATATTCACCTCTGTTTCTTTCATTAATTCAATAAAGCGGTGCAGCTGCGCCGGCACCAAAAAGGTGTAGACCGGGTAGGCGAACAAAATCAAATCCGCGCTTTCAAGCGCCGCCTTGCACTCACTAAAATCCCTTTCATATTTTTTAATGCTCTGCCCGACATGCAGCACCTCAAAGCGGCAGTTGCCGAAATGCTTTTGGAGAAACTTGACCGTATAGAGTGTAATGCTGTTTTTGCCGGCGGGCGAGCCGTTGAGAACCACGATTTTCATATTTTGTTTCCTTTCGCGCGTTTGTTTGAATGTTATGTTTATTGTATCACATTTTGTCACATTCTGTAAATGCATGCAAACAAAAAAAGCAGCGAAGCGTTTCGCTGCTTTCAAAATCATTCTTTTTTCTCTTTGCCTGCCGCCTGATCGGCTTTATACTTAAAGTATTCTTCTTTATCCCACGGCAGGATTTTCGGCACCATAAAGCCGACCAATTTGCCGTTTTTAATTAAGTACAATAAACTGAATAAACCGGAACCGATCACCGCCACGAGCAGGTCAATCATAGAGTCATACAAACCGATGTCCAAATAGCCGCCCTTAAAGACAACGCTCTCACCGTCTGCCGTATAAATCACGGTTTTGGTGATGTCTTCAAGGTAGTGCATCTTACCGGTGCTTTCGCCGAAGAGGTCATAAGAAGTCATGCGGTTAACCACATAGTCTCTTTGCAAATCCATATGGAAAATGGTGTCAACACCAAACTCAATCAATTCCCAAATAACCGAAACGGTGACCACCGAAGTAAATGCCATAAGCACGCACATCGCGGTGTGGGTTTTCTTATCGCTGTTTCTGTCTGCCACCAACGGAATGATAAAGCCGAAGGGGGCAAAGAGGAAGCCGAAATAGCAGTGCAGAATTTTATCATACATCGGGATGAAGTGATAAAACTTATACACATGCCCCGCACTGGCGGCAAGCACCGCCAAAATAAACACAAGCACTTTCATACCGGGTGTGAACTCTAAATGCAGCCAGCGCTGCACGCACCACGGGAAAAAGACAAAAAAGGCACTTGTTAAACTCAAACACACAAATTCAAAATTTTTCAGATATATCGAATAACACAGCGTAAACAAACAAAACGCTTCAAATGCAAAGAAAGTAATGACGAGCCATCGCGGTTCATCTTTGATTCGAAAATATCTGCCTAATACTTCTTTCACGTTTCTTCTCTCCGTCCCAATTTCATTAAGCCTTATTATTTAAACATTTTTTGTGGAAGATGTCAACAGCAAATAAGGATTTGTCGAGCCCCTTGCGGGCTCGCAAATCCTTATTGAAGTAAGAAGTAATAGTGAAGAGGTAAGAAGTGAGGGCGAGACACTCGCACTCGTTCCGCTTCGCTCAATTCCTTTTGGTGCGGCGTTTGCCGC
>JAFRJB010000137.1 GCA_017432485.1 Clostridia bacterium | reverse complement strand
GATAAAAAATCCCTTGAATACGGCAAGTATGCAAAGAATTTTTTCTCACTTATCCGAATAAAATAACTTAGCAAAAACTGCAAAGCACTCAAAATCAGCCTATTTTTTGTTAGAATAAAGTCAAAAACTGCCAACTTGGCTAACGCCAGTTGGCAGTTTTTTGCTGCAATTATAGCGAAAAAGAGGCGAGTTTGAGCTATTCCTCCTTATTGAGGGTGCCCCTGTGAGGCTTTCTTTTTTACAGATAATGTTTTCTCAACTCTTCGCCGCTCAGGGGGCTGATATCCGCCGGAGCAATGTCTAACACTGTCTTGGCGCCGCTGATGCCTTTTTGGTTCAAGCGGTAAGCCGCTCTGGCGTATGCCGCCAGCACAGAGCCGGTAAATTCGGGGTTGGAGTCTAACTTGAGGGAATACTCAATCACATGTTTGGTGCCCTCGGAAGAAGTGCCGCTGTAAATCACCGAACCGCCGTGAGGCAGGGTAGAGTGCTTTGCTTTCATTTCCGCCTCATCAATAAAGTGAACGGTGGTATCATAATCGGCAAAGTAATTGGGCATGGTTTTGATTTCGTTTTCAATGCGCGCTAAGTCCGCACCTTCCTCGGCAACCACAAAGCACTCTCTGGTGTGCTTTTGCCGGGTAGTTAATTCCGGATTGGAACCGCTTCTGACTGCTTCGAGAGCCGCCGGAACGGGCACGGTGTACTGCCTGCAATCTTTAACACCTGCAATGCGTCTCACGGCATCGGAATGCCCTTGGCTGACACCTCTGCCCCAGAATGTATAGGCTTCACCATCCGGCATCACACTCATGGAATATACGCGGTTGATGGAGAACATACCGGGGTCCCAACCGCAGGAAATAATGCCGATTTTGCCTGCCTGTTGCGCCGCTTTATCAACTTTGGCAAAGTGGGTGGGGATATTAGCATGGGTATCGAAAGAATCAATCACATTGTAGAGTGCGGCAAATTTCGGGGTTTGCTCGGGCAAATCCGTTGCCGAACCGGAGCAGATGATGAGCACATCGATGTCTTCGTTTCCGCTCTCTAAATCCGCAATGCTTTTCACAGCCGCCCCGCTTGCTGTTTGAATGCTCTCGGGCGCGCGCCTGGTGTAGACAGCTGTGAGAGATAAATCTTCATTTTTTGCAATCGCTGCTTCAACCCCTTTACCAAGGTTGCCGTAGCCTAAAATACCGATTTTAATCATATCATAACCTCCTAAATGGATTTTTACCTGAAATATTATAGCATAGCCGGGTGGCTATTTCAATAACTAATATACTTTTTTCATACCCTCTTTATTTATAACGGCAGGGGAAAATAATGCGCATAAAAAAGTACAAGCAGTAATAGTAATTGTAGTAAGGTGATAAGCGGCAGACCTATCATAAAGCGCTTGTGCTTTGTCTTGTGGCGGATGATGAGCATCGTTAACCACATGGGGAAAGCACCGCCGAGAAGCGCAACAAGAAAAAGCGCTTTTTCACTTAAGGAGAGCAGCGATAACGAAGTATTGGTTCATTTTGTCTGCTTTCACTCACCTTAACAATTTAAAAATGCACCAATACGCAGAGTATTCCCACATTTTAAAATTGCCAATCTGAGCAAAATCAGGCAAAATTAACTGCTTCGCACCTCAAATTCAATATTTTTGTGCAAAAAGAAGGCAAAATCAGCACATAAGGCTGACGCCTATGTGCTGATTTTAACGCACTTATTGTGCGAAAAGATTGAATTTTGAGGCAAAACTTCGTTACCGCTACTCTCCTTACTCGCCAAGCACCTTTTTTCGCCTTTATTTTATCTGCCACCGTCAAGAAAACCGCGAGAGCGGCAATGACGCCAAAATAAATGATGTAAACCATAGTTCAATTATATAAAATCTATCTTAAAATGGCAAGGAGGAAGCTATGAAAAAAACAGCGGCATTGTTTTTAGTGATAATATTGCTTTTGCAGGTCTGCGCCTGCACCAAAACAGAGAAAAAAGAGAGCGGCGAAAGCAAAACAGCGCGCGAGACTATCAATTACAACGACAACTTCAAAGGGGTGTGGCTTTCATACTACGAAATCGGCGATATTTTTTTGAAATCGGATGCAACGCAGGCGCAGCAAAAGCTCGATGAAATCTTCGGCGATTTAGCGCAAAAGGGGATTAACACCGTCTTTTTCCATGCGCGCGCCTTTGCCGATGCTTTTTATCAATCCGAGTTTTTTCCGCGCTCCAAGTATTGTGCCGCGGGCTATGATTTACTTGAGTTGGCAGTAAAGTTTGCGCACAAACACAATATTTCACTGCACGCTTGGGTCAACCCCTACCGCGTGGCGCTTGACACCCCGCTTGAAGAACTGCCGGAGAATTCGCCCGCTGTATCACTTTATAAAGAGAGCGCAGACAACTTAATTCTCACCGAAACCGGCATTTTCTTCAACCCTGCAAGTGTCGCAGCGCAAAAGCTCATTGTTGCCGGCATTCGGGAAATCGCAGAGAATTACGCAGTCGACGGCATCGGCTTTGATGATTACTTTTACCCCGGCGATAGTGAAGAAATGGACAAAGCTTCTTACGCTGCTTACCTTAACAGCGGGGGAAAACTCAATTTATGCGATTATAGGCGAGAAAGTGTGAGTAATCTGATTGCAGCGGCACATACCTGCATCAAAGGCATTAACCCGAACATTGTCTTTGGCATCAGTCCGCAGTGCTTTATTGAGAAAAACCGCGATGTGCTCTTTGCGGATGTTGCCGCTTGGGTACAGCGCGGCAGTGTGGATTACCTCTTGCCGCAAATTTACTTTGGGTTTGAGAATGAAACAGCGCCGTTTGAAGCGTGTGTGAACACTTGGGTTGAGTTTCTAAAAGACAAAGACTGTGCGCTTTATGTCGGCTTGGCGCTTTATAAAAGCGGAAAGCCCGATGAATACGCAAGCGAAGACCACCACAGCCGGGATTCTGCCTACTATGAGTGGATTAATAACGACAACATCATAGCGCGTGAAATCAAGTGCTTAAAAGCGCAGGGCGTGAAGGGATACTGCTTGTATTCTTACACGTCACTTTATGACGCGGGCGACAACGAGCAGCTGGCAATAGAGGTGGAAAACCTCTTGCCGCTCTTAAAAGATTAAAGTCGGTTGAAGAGGAGGGTGTTGTGCAAAATCACCAATAAACAGTTAAAAAGATTAGTAAGCATTAAAATTATATATATGTTATAATAATTTAAATAGTAAACTTTGTTAACTAATTTAAGGGATGGAGAAGAAACAATGAAACAGACCTATACCGGAAAAGAAAAATTTATGTACTTAGTCGGTATGTTCGGGCAAAACATCATCTATCAGGTGATTGCTGCCGGGCTTATCAGTTACTACTTGGGTTCCGTTTTGTATATCCCTGCGGCAACGATCAGCGTGATTATCTTTATTGCCAGAATTTGGGATGCTGTTAACGACCCGATGATGGGCACGATTGTCGACAGAACGCACACCAAGTGGGGTAAATGCCGACCTTACTTAATCATTTTCCCCGCCATTATCGGTTTAATGACCATTTTGTGCTTCCTCAACGGCAGATACACCGATGCCGACAGCACCGGCAAAATCCTCATCGTGCTGTGGGCAGGCGCTTCCTACATCATTTGGGGTATGCTCTTTACAGTATGCGATATTCCGCTGTGGGGCATCACTTCGCTGATGACAGAGGATGAAAACGACCGCTCAAAGATTATCGGTCTTGCGCGTGTGGCAGCCGGTATCGGCGGCCTTGGTACTGTCATTAGTTTTATTCCCGACTCTTTCAAGGGAATGTTTGCCGGTAAATACGAAGCAATGATTGGTATTGACGGCTACACCAAGCAAATGGCAGCGGAAGATACCAAAAAAGCCGCTTGGATTTTTACGGTCATTATTGTCACCGTTGCAGCTACGATTTGCTTTGAATTGGCAGGGCTTGGCACCAAAGAGCGTGTGCCCGGTAACCCGGAAGACAAGCGCGGCATTATCGAAAACTTCAAGATTATGTTCCGCTGCAAGCCCTTCCGCCAGATTCTTATTTCCGGCGTTATCAGAAGCCCGCTGCAGTTATTAATGATTTTGGCAGTACCGCTGATGATGTATTACTACTTAGATAACGATACCGCCAATATCGGCTCAAACGGTTTAATTATCAAAGTGGCGCTCATTGCTCTGATGGTATTTGTGCCGCAGTTCTTAGCAATGATTTTAACGCCGAATTTTGTCAAGAAATTTGAAAATAAGAAAATTTACAACTTCTATTCCATCGCAGGTGCGGTGCCTTACGCGGCAATCATTGTTATTTACTTTGCCTTTAAGGGCAATTTGCTTTCGATGCCCGCCGTGATTTTGACAGCCATCTGCATTGGTCTTGCGACCGCTTCGATGGGCGGCATTAATGTCATGCAGTCCATTATGATTGCCGACTGTGTGGATTATGAGGAATATCACTCCGGCTTCAGACCGGATGGCGTATTCTTCTCCGGTCAGTCGTTCTTAACCAAACTTTCGGGCGGTATTGCAGCGCTCATTCAGGGTATTGTGTATACCATCGTCGGCTTCTCGGGTGCAAACTTGGAAGCGATTAACGATAAGCTCAGAAACGGCGCTCACTTCTTTGAACTTGACGGCGGCAAGTATGCACTCGGTATGTTCTTCTTAATTTCCATTCCGATTGCGCTGGGTATGGCACTTTCCGCAATCCCGACTCTCAAATACGCCATGAGCGATAAAGAGCACGATGAAATCTTGGATTCTTTGGTAGAAAAGAGAAGAGCGGCAGCCGAAGAGGCTTCGCCGAAAACGGAAGAATAAATTACGGAATATAAGAAAAGAACCTAAACGCTATTGCGTTTAGGTTCTTTTTGGTTGACTGAAAGAGCAGGTCTCGTTTGTCTGTATCAGCGCTTGCAAGTATTATTGCGCATTGTGATTGTGAATGCTAAGTTTTACACAAATCGGGAAATGGTCGCTGGGGTAGACACCGTCGTAGGTGTTGGAAAGGATTTGATAGGAATTGACTTTTATCCCGGTTTTGGAAATCATAAAGTAGTCGATATTAACAGAATCAAGATCTGTACCGAAGCCTTGATAGGTAGCACCGCTTTGGGTGTTCTCGGTTTGGTACTTGGCATCCAGAAAATCTTTGGTTGCGGCGCGGTAAGTGTCGCTGTCTTCGACCGCGTTAAAGTCGCCCATAATGATGCCGGGCAGAGAACCGAACTGCTTGATTTTTTCAAGCACAACGGCGATGCCTTTAATGCGCGCTTCGTCGCTGACATGGTCAAGGTGTGTGTTAAAGACCACAAAGCGCTCGCTGTCCGCCTTATTCTCTAAAATCGCGTAGGAGCAAATGCGGTAGCACATTGAGCCCCAATCCTTGCTCATCACTTCCGGCGTTTCGCTGAGCCAAAACGAGCCTTTATCTATCAGATTGAAGCGGTCGGTGCGGAAAAAAATCGGGCAGCCTTCGGGCATCAAACTCTTGTCGCGGTAGGTGATGATGTTGTCGTAATCCGGCAGAACGGTGGTTAAATACTTATAGTGCATTTTGGTGACTTCCTGAAAGCCGATAATATCGGGCTGCGGTTCCATCACGGTTTTGAGAAGCAAATCCGCGCGGTAGAACCAGCTTTTTTTCAGATAGTCCGAAGGGGAGTAAGTGCGCACATTTGCCGAAACAATGGTAATGCCCGTATCCGTTGTCGCGGGCGCTGTCACCGTTTTGCGATGGCTGATGTAATGCGGATAATAGAAAAACTGAATGCCTGCAAACACAAGCACTGCTGCTAAAATAATACAAAGCACAATTTTTACCACCTTTTTGATAATCTTTTTCATATCATCACCTCGTTTTTACTATAGCACTTGCGGCAGTGAATGGCAAGAGAGGGGGAGAATAGACACAATTTACCGTAAAACTGCACAAAAGTAAAGAAGAAAATTTGTATAATAATGCATTATTTAAGTAAGTTACTTAATAGTTTCTATGATATAATAAATTTATTGATGAGGAGGAGGCAGTTTTTTATGAAGCAGACATATACAGCTAAAGAGCGCAATATGTACTTAATCGGTCTTGCCGGGCAAAATATGGTTTACAACATTGTTGCAGTCGGCATGGCGTTTTATTTTCAAAGCGTTATCTTTCTGCCGCAGTTAGCCATCAGTATCATTATGGCGATTGCCAGAGTGTGGGATGCCTTTAATGACCCGATGATGGGCACGATTGTTGACAGAACCCGCACCAAGTGGGGTAAATGCAGACCGTATCTGATTTTCACACCGGTCATTATCGGTGTGGCAACGGTCTTAACTTTCTTAAACGGCTTTTATTCACCGCAATTGCCGACAATTCAAAAAGTTCTTATTGTTGGTTGGGCAGGTTTTTCTTACATTCTGTTCGGTATGTGTTATACTGCAGGTGATATCCCGATTTGGGGTATTACGGCTTTAATGACCAACGATGAAAAGGATAGAGAAAAACTGCTTGCACTTGCACGTATCGTTGCCGGTATCGGCGGCGGTGTTGTGATGTTGCTGTTTGTTAAAGTGGGGCAAGGCTTGGGCGCTGCCCTGCAGAATGGGATAGATTCTCCGAATGCGCAAAACATTGCACAAAGGCGCGGCTTTATTATTGCGGCGATTTTGACTACCATTGTTTCAACCGCACTCTTCCAATGCGCTTCTTACGCAAAAGAGCATGTTAAACAGCCTTCGGATGAAAAGAAGAAGATAAAAGAAACTTTCCAAATTATGTGGGGCTGTATGCCGTTCAGGCGTTTGCTCATTTCCGGTGTCATCAGAGCGCCCATGCAGATTATCGCTTTGGTTGCAATGAGTATTTTGAGCTATTATTACGGCGATTATGATAAGCAGGATTACTTGCTTTATATGATTTTACTCGGCGGCGGTGTGTTCGGCGGTCAATTTATCACCATGGCATTAACACCGAAGCTGACCACTAAGTATGAAAAGAAAAAGTTATATAACTTTTTCACTGCTGTCAGTTCCGTGCCGTTTGCGGCAATCTTTGTGCTTTACCTCATCGCCGGCACAGAGCTGTATAAGCCGGTATGGCTGGTGATTATGTTTATCATGTTCTTGCTCGTCGGCGGTTCCATGGGTGCGGTCAATGTGCTGCAGTCGGTAATGATTGCCGATTGTATCGACTATGATGAAGACAGAACCGGCTACCGCCCCGATGGAGTATTCTTCGCCGGGCAGTCCTTTATTACCAAACTCGGTGCCGGTATTTCGAGTTTGATTCAAGGTGCTATCTTCACCGTTGTCGGCTTCTCTGACAGAAACATTGATTTGGTTAACAACTATTTAGCTTACGCGCATGAACACGGTTTAGGAAAGTTCATATTTGCCTCCACCACTAAAATTGTGGAATTCCAAGGGGCGCAGCTGAACATTCCCGCGTATCGTCTCGGTATATTCCTGCTCATTTCTTTGCCGGCGGCAATTACCTGTGTGCTTTCCATTCTGCCGACATTAAAGTATGAGCTGACCAATGAAAAGAGCGCAGAAATTTTAGACAGACTCAATAAAAAGAGAGCCGAAAAAGAACAGGCGAAGGCGTTAAAAGAATCGGAAGAAACAGAAAAAATCGAAACAACCGAAGAAATCGAGAATTCTGAAAAAACAGAAAAAACAGAAGAAACTGAAGAAAACAAAGAGTAAAGATTAAACAAATAAAGAGGAGTGCGGTTGCACTCCTCTTTGATATTTGTATTGCTCTATTCTTCAATCGTTCCGATACAGTATTCCTCATCATTACCGGTAATAGTCACCGGGAGAATTTCACCGCTAAGTTTGCGCGCAGATTTGACCTTGACCGGCAAGTAGTTTTTGGTGTGACCGTAGCAGTAACCGCCTTTTTCGGTTTCAAAGAGCACCGGCAGTGTTTTGCCGTTTTGGCTTTGAAAATGCTTAAGGCGCATTTCATTTTCGAGCGCAAGCATTTTTGCAGCGCGCGCGGTTTTGACTGCCTTCGGCACTTGCCCCGGCATCGTTGCCGCTTTGGTGCCGGCGCGCACCGAGTAGGGGAAAACATGCATTTTTTCAAAGCCGATACTTTCGGCAAAGCGGTAGGAAGCTTCAAAATCTGCTTCGCTCTCGCCGGGGAAACCGACCATAATATCGGTGGTGATGCTGCACTCAGCAAACTTCTCTCTTAACGCCGCACACAGCGCCGCATAGTCTGCTGCCGTATAGTGGCGGTTCATCGCTTTGAGCGTATTGTCGCAGCCGCTTTGCAGCGAAATGTGAAACTGCGCGCAGAATTTTGCTTCACCGGCAAGGCGCGCGATCATATCATCCGTAATATGGTCGGGCTCAAGCGAACCCAAGCGCACGCGCTCAATGCCCGCTACACCTGCCGTGGTATGCACGGCATCGGCAATGTCTTTGCCGCCGGCGTTGTAAGCGGAAAGGTTGATGCCCACAAGCACCACTTCTTTGTAGCCTGCATCGGCTAAAGCGGTAACTTCCCGCGCAATATCACTCAGGGGTTTGGAGCGCACAAAGCCTCTGGCGTAGGGAATGGCGCAGTAAGCGCAGTAGCGGTTGCACCCGTCTTCAATCTTAACCTCGGCGCGCGTTTTGCTGCCGAAGGAGTGAATAATACCGCTCTCAAAGGCTTCATCGCGCGCGTGAGCTTCTACGGCTACCGTGCGCCGGTTCTCTTTGCAAAACGCCTCAATAAGCGCTGCTAATTGCTTGTGCTCGGTGTTGCCGATAATGATGTCGGCTTCTTCCAACTGCGCGGCTTCTTCGGGATATGCCTGGCTCATACAGCCTGCGAGCACCATAATGCTTTCGGGGTGCTTGCGCTTAAAGGCGCGCAGGCTCTGCCGCGTTTTTTGGTTGCTTGCCGCAGTGACTGTGCAGGAGTTGACAATATAGACATCGGCAGTTTGGGCGCAATCGACTATCTCATAGCCCGCTTGCTCTAATGCCTCTGCCATGAGTTGAGTTTCATATTGATTGACCTTGCAGCCCAAAGTATAAAACGCCGCTTTCATACTGCCTCCTGTTTTCTTTATTACCTGACTATTATATAGGAAACGGTTCAGTTTTTCAACTTTATGCATATGAATTATTGATAGGAGGTTAGTTTATGAAACAAACAGCAGTTATTTTGATAAGCATTTTACTCATCTTTTCGCTGTGCCTGCCGGCGTTTGCGGCGGGCGAGCGCATTGATTTAGATGCCAAAGGCGCGGTGCTGATGGATATGAGCAGCGGCAAGGTGCTTTATACCGAGAAGGAAAACGAGCGGCTGTACCCGGCATCCATTACCAAAGTAATGGCGTTAATCCTTGTAATGGATGCGATTGAAAGCGGCAAAATTAAACTTACCGACAAAGTGGCGGCAAGTGAAAACGCGGTCAGTTACGGCGGCTCGCAGATTTGGTTGGAGGTCGGCGAAGAAATGACAGTCGACGATATGCTCAAAGCCGTTGTGGTCGCCAGCGCCAACGATGCCTGCACGGCACTGGGCGAATATGTCAGCGGTTCAAGCGAAGCCTTTGTGGCGGCGATGAATAAAAAAGCGGGTGCGTTAGGCTTAAAAAACACCCACTTTGAAAACTGCACCGGCTTAGATGAAAACGAAAAAAATCACTATTCTTCGGCGCTTGATATTGCGCTGATGAGCCGCGAACTGATGCGCCACGAGCTTATTCGCAAATATTCCTGCATTTGGATGGACAGTTTAAGAGGCGGTAAAACCGAACTTGTCAACACCAACCGCCTGGTGCGCTTTTATAACGGCTGTATCGGCTTAAAAACCGGCACCACCACCAAAGCGGGCTTTTGTGTAAGCGCCGTTGCCGAGCGCGACGGCACCGAACTTTGTGCCGTTATCCTGGGCGCCAAAAACTCCGATGAGCGCTTTAACAGCGCCGCGCGCCTGCTCGATTACGGCTTTGCCAACTACGAAACGGTCTCACCGCAAATCGATGTAGGCAGTTTGCAAGTGAAAGTAAAAGGCGGGGCAGAGGATACTTTAGCGCTCACTCTCGCAAGCGAGCACCCGCTTGTCACAGCGCCCAAAGGCAGCGGCGAAAAGGTCACCACTAAAATCAAACTGCCCGCAGAAGTCAAAGCACCGGTTGAAAAAGGGCAGGTGATCGGCACGGCAGAGTTTTATTTGGGGGAAGAAAAGCTTGGCAGTGTGGAGATTATCAGCACTGCGGCAGTCGAAAAACTGACTTTTTGGGGCGCTTTGGAAAAATTATTAAAAAGTGCTGTGACAAATTTCAAATAGCGGTTGCAATATGGAGCCGATTTCTGTATAATAATTATAAGCATATATAGAGAAAGGCAATTATTTTATGGCAACAGTATTAAATACAAAATTTATTGGGAATTTTGTTTCCAAAGAAGAATTGGATGCAATCGCACCGCAGGTGATTGCCGCCGCGCGCACCCTTCACGCGCGCAACGGCTTGGGCAACGACTTTTTGGGTTGGCTTGACCTGCCGGTGGACTATGATAAAGAAGAATTCGCAAGAATTAAAAAGGCTGCCGCGACCATTCAAAAGAGCGATATTTTAATCGTGATCGGTATCGGCGGCTCTTATCTTGGCGCAAGAGCGGTGATTGAGGCAATTAAATCCCACAATTACAACGCTTTGCCTGAGAATACGCCCGACATTTACTTTGCCGGTAAATCCATCAGCGCCGATGAACTCAACGACCTGCTTGCGATTTGTCAGGGTAAAGATATTTGTGTAAATGTCATTTCCAAATCCGGCACCACCACCGAGCCGGCGCTCGCTTTTCGCGTATTCCGCGATTTAGTCGAGAAGAAATACGGTAAAGAAGAAGCCAAAAACCGCATTTTTGTCACCACCGACAAAGCCAGAGGTACCCTCAAGGGCTTGGCGGATGAAGAAGGTTACGAAACCTTTGTGGTGCCCGATGATGTGGGCGGCAGATTCAGCGTTCTCACTGCGGTCGGTTTGCTGCCGATTGCCGTTGCGGGCATTGATATTGATGCACTTATGCGCGGCGCAGCGAAAGCGCGCGAAGAACTTTGCGCCGAGGATTTGGAGCAAAACGATTGCTATAAATATGCGGCAATCCGCAATATTTTATATAACAAAGGCAGAAAAGTCGAACTGCTCGCTTCCTATGAGCCGCGCTTTGACTTGATGTGCCAGTGGTATAAGCAGCTCTTCGGCGAGAGCGAGGGGAAAGACGGTAAGGGTATTTTCCCGGCATCGGTTATTTTTTCAACCGATTTGCATTCGCTCGGTCAGTATATTCAAGAGAGCGGCGCAGAGTTGATGTTCGAAACAGTTGTCAACATCAAAAAGCCGCAAAAAGAATATGTGATTGAAGAAGTTGAAGGGGATATTGATGGGCTCAATTTCCTCTCCGGCAAGACGATGTCCTTTGTCAATGAAAAGGCGTTTGAAGGCACCATCCTTGCTCACTGCGACGGCGGCGTTGCCAACCTGGTGCTCGAAGTACCCGCCCTCAACGAAGAGGAACTCGGATATCTCATCTACTTCTTTGAGAAAACCTGCGCGGTTTCCGGCTACACCTTAGGGGTCAATCCCTTTAACCAGCCCGGCGTTGAAAGCTACAAAAAGAATATGTTCGCGCTCCTGGGTAAGCCCGGTTACGAAGATATGAAGAAAGAATTGGAAGAAAGAATAAAGTAAAAACATTTCCGATTTTGTCAAATAACAGTAAAATATTCCTGTATAGGATTGAAAATAAAGGAAGGAGACAATATTATGATTTCTATTATTGTCGGTTCAAAAGGGAACGGTAAAACCAAAAAATTAATCACCATGGTTGACGAAGCGGTCAAATCTTCTTTAGGCAACATCGTTGTTATTGAGAAGAAACCGAACCTCGGCACAAACATTACCACCAAAGCAAGACTGGTGAATACGGATGAATATGATATCAAATCCGTTAACGGTTTCTACGGCTTCTTGGCAGGCGTTTGCGCAGGCAACTATGATGTTACTCATATTTTTGTAGATGCAACTCTGAGAATTATCGGCCGCGATAACGATGATTTATTGATGTTCTTGAAGAGAGTAGACGGGCTTTCGAAAGAAAGCAACGCTGATTTCATCTTCACCATCAGTGAAGATAAAGAGAACCTGCCCGCAGAGATTTTTGAAATCTGCAAGCCGGTAGACTAAATGTGAAGAAGAAACGGGTGCAGGCATTCTGTACCCGCTTTTTTACTGTGTTCGCAGTTATAAAAAAATAATTATTGACAAATCAGCCTATAAAATATATAATATTTCGGTGGTATTATGTTGATTGAGTTAAAAAAACTGTTTGAAAACGAAGGAACATCCCTTCCTCTTGCGTTGCAGGTCGACTTATCCGATGTGCAGCAAAGAGGAGAACAACTGTTTGTAACACCCGTCAGTGTTCATGGAGAAATCCGCAACCGGTTGGGGATTGTGACAATGCAGGCAGAGGCTCAATTTACCTACTGCGCACCGTGCGACAGGTGTGCCGAACCGACCCGGAGGCAGTTTACTGTCCCGATTGAGCACACGCTGGTGGTAGAACTGAATAACGAAGACAACGATGATTTTCTTGTGGTAGAAAATATGAGGCTTGATGTGGACGACCTCGTGCGTAGTGATGTGTTATTGAGTTTACCGACCAAGTACCTTTGCAAAGAAGACTGTAAAGGGCTTTGCACAAAATGCGGTGCAAACTTAAACCTCGGCGACTGTGCGTGCGCCAAAGAGGTTGACCCCAGGCTGGCAGCGCTGCTGGACCTGATGGAAAATTAATTTTGTTAAGATTCAACTTTATTATAAGGAGGTGCCCCAATGGCAGTACCAAAGAGAAAAACTTCAAAAGCGCGCAGAGATAAGAGACGCTCCAGCGTTTGGAAGGCAAAAGCCCCCACTCTTGTCGAGTGCCCGAATTGCCACGGCTTTATGGCTCCTCACAAGGTTTGCGCAAATTGCGGCTATTATAACGGTGAGGAAATCATCAAAAAGGATGAGGACTAATTTAGTCAAATGACTTTATGGCTATCCGCCGATGTGCGGGTAGCCTTTTGTCCGTTTGCAGAGCGAAGTGACAAATAAGGATTTGTCGCGCTCTCCGAGCGCGCAATCACTTATTTGTCAGTTTACAGTTTTCAGGGTTCAGTTTTCAGTTTCACCCACCGCGCGCTATGCGCGCACCGCCCTTGATAGGGCGGTTTCAAAAAAATGCAAGGCGTAGCCTTGCGACTGAACACTAAACACTG
>JAFRJB010000001.1 GCA_017432485.1 Clostridia bacterium | reverse complement strand
TGGCGTTCGCAGCACCTTGCGCTGCTCGGCTAAAGAACCCGACCAACTAACTAAATCAAAGATTTAGAGTTGGTGCCCGGAACCTTGGCGTTCGCAGCACCTTGCGCTGCTCGGCTAACGAGTGCGCAGCACATATCGATTGTAAATCGGGTGCGTCTTCATTAGCGAAGCGACTTCACTCAGCGCTCTATGACCGCTGCTTGCCGCATTCCGTGCAGAAATTGCCGCTGTTCACTGTGCCGCAGAATGCGCACACCCACTGCCCTTCCGGCAACGGTGTCTGCCCCGGCGCTGCTGCCGCTCCTGCCGGCGGCGCGCTGTCGCGCGGCACCAGGCTTTCTAAAAACTGCAGCACCCCGCGCATTTGTGCGCTGATGAGTGTTGTTTCCACGCGCCCGGTCTCATCGCAGAAAGCGAAGCGCTCCACCGTGCTGCCGCCCACTTGCATACCGCCGATAAACGGGGGCAGGGGTTCTTGGGCCTGCGCGCGGATTTGCCCATCCGCAAAGTAGGCGCACAGCGCCGCATACTGCTCTGCGGTGAGTGTGATGTCCGCCTCGTTTTCACCCCAGGTGCCGTGCAGCGCGTAGTGCAGCACCGCTTCCCCCGCCGCATCGGTTTGCAAGGTAATGTCCTTGACTTCATACGCGGGCGGGTTGGTGGTCGCCGAGCGAGCATAACTGTATTCCAATTCCAACAGTTTCATTCTTTTGCTCCCATCAAGATTTCTTTTGATAATCAATGATATTCGCGGCGACAATTTGCTGTGTCAAATCCGCGCCGACATCAAACTTAATGACCACGCTGTCGCCCGGCTTCATAATCACCGCCGCGTTGTTTTCGGCAGCGGAGAGTTTAAAGTAATTGTCGCTGTCTTTGAGCTTAATAAAGTAATAGGTATTGCCCTCCATGACCGCGGAGCGGATGTCCTCAATCACACCCTTCGCCTCGGTGGTTTGGGCGGGCTTGTCCTCTACAAGTTTCTTGTTGCCCAGCAGCGCCTGGTACTTTGCCTTACACACTTCGGGGTCGGTGTTGTTGGCAAAAGAAACAATCTGATACTGCTTGACATTGACCATCGCGTAGCCCTTGACCAGCGCGGAGGTATCTTTCATCGCCATAAAGTAGGTCGGCTGCCCGTCAACATTTAACAGCAGCGGGAAGGTCGCCGTGTACTTGTAGTTTTGCGCTTCACCCTCGGCGGAACCCATCGCCACCGACTCAATCGCGCCCGAGAGCGCATAGAACTTGGTCTGCTTGGTGCGCTGGTTCGAGAGCAAGAAACCGATGTTGCCGGTGTCGCCGTTAACACTGGTGACACCCGTGTACATATACACATCGTCATTTTGAGCGATGTAGTTGTAGCCGTCGGTCGTATTCTTCACACCTTTCTGCCCGATAATGGAATTCCAGAAACCGTAGGCATAGGTGCCGTAGTAATTATACTGATTAATAATCAAATCGGCAGGCACCGCTCTGTCTACCCAGCCCGGCACTTCATCGAGCGGGTAGAGCTCGCTCTCACCGGTAACGGCATTGAGCAAAATCACTTCTTTAATATCCTGCCCGCCGAAGAGCCCGATGGTGTTGCGGTAGCACGAAACAATCCAATACGGCACACCGTTGTCGTCAATCTCGAAATTGTAAGAGTAAATCATCTTGGTCGGGTAGCGGAACTGCACATAGCGCGAAAGCTTGTGGTTAAAGTACTCGCTCTCGGAGTACTTGATGCCGCTGTCGAGCCTTGCCACCTTCGCCTCTTGGGTGACCATATTAATCATCACATACGCGGGCAAACCCTCTTTGGTATGCTTGAACCACTTGAAGAAATCGCCGTAGCGCAGGGTGGTCACGCGGTAGGGCGTACCCTTGTAGTTGATTTGGGTGTAGTAACTGTCGTCAACCTCAAACTGGCTGACCATGTCGGAAAGCTCGCCGAGCTTGGCGTTGCCGAGTTTGATGGCGCTGTCGTTGTCGAGCATGGGGATTTCATCAAAGCCGATATCCTCAATGTCTTCGGTAAAATTACCGTCGCTGATATTAATGAGCTCGGAATAGCGGCGCGCGTTGAAAAAGGTGCTCGAAATCAAAAGCCCGATGCCAAGCACCAGCAGGCAAATGACAATGACAATGCCCGAGGTTTTAAACGAGTGTTTAACCGCAAACTTCACATTCTCCGTGCGCTTGCCGAAAACACACAGTATAGTCAAAACTACTGCATAAATGACCGCCGTCATAATCAAAAACATCCAAAATTCCTGGCTTTTGAGATTGATAGGCGGGTGGCTGACATAGTAGCGCACCGCCGTAATGACGAGTGTCAAAATTGCGGCAATCGCAATCTTTTTGCCCTTCTTTTGCGGCACAACTTCCACATAGTCTTTGTCAAAAACTTCTTTGATTTTTTCAATGCCGAAGCTGAAAATACCGCCTCTGGTTCCTTCCATAACAACGTCCTCACTTTTATTCTGTAAAGTAATTTTGCTTTACTATTGTAACAATGCTAATTCTTCCGCGCTCAACTCGCGGCAATCCCCTTCGGCGAGCATTTCATCGAGCGCCACCGCGCCGATTGCCGTGCGCTTAAGGTATTCCACCGTCAACCCGTTCGCGCGAAACATGCGCTTGATTTGGTGGTACTTCCCCTCTTTGATTTTGACCACCGCCTCTTTTTCGCCGCAGATTCTTAAGTCGGCGCTCATGCAAAGCGTGCCGTCAAAGAGTTCGACACCTGCCGCAAACTTTGCGGGCAAATCGGCGGGCACGGGCTTGTCCGTCTTCACATAGTAAGTCTTTTCCACATGTTTTTTCGGGCTTAAAATGTTGTGGGCAAAGGCGCCGTCATCGGTAATGAGCACAAAGCCCACGGTGTCTTTGTCAAGCCTGCCGGCGGGAAAGAGCCCCTTGCGCTGCCACTGCGGCGGCACCAAATCAATGACCGTTTTCTCTCGCGCGCTTTCGCTCGCGCTAATCACACCCTGCGGTTTATTGAGCATTAAATACAGGTGCTCTTTATACTGCGCCGGCTTGCCGCGGCAGCACACCTGCTCAGGTGCGACTTTTGCCTCGCTGTCGGTGCAGACTTCCCCCGCCACCGTCACCTCGCCGCTTTTAATCGCGCGCTTGGCATCGCGGCGCCCCATCGCAAAGGCGCGGGCAATAATTTTATCCAGTCTTTCCATAATTGAATGCGTGCATAAACCCGTCTAACTTCACGCTGCACACATCTCCTGCAATAATTTTTGAATTATACACAATCAAATTCGCGCGCACGGTTTTCTCACTGTCTTTGATTTCGGGGTAGTTGGTCACGGCGTAAGAATAGCTCTTTGCCTGCTTGCCCTTGTACTTATTTAAATCAAAGCCCTGCGAGACTTGAATTTCGTTATAAGAAATATATGTATCATTAAATTGCGCGGGTATGGTAATATCTTTGACTTCTACGGGTTCATCTACTATATCATACCCGAAATGCTCAATAAATGCAATACGCTCTTGGTTCGTTCCCCCTTTGAGCGATACGCCCAGCACCGCATTGGTCTGCCTGGCGCGCCCCGGCACGGCAAAACACAGCACCACCAGTGCCAAAAGCACCAGCAATGCGCCGATAATGGTTCTCTTATTTGCTTTGAATGAATAAATAAACATCCCTTTCACCTTCCTTATCCTTTTATGCTAATGTATGCAAAAAACCGATTGGGTATTCATAAAAGCGGCGTTTCGGTAAAGAATAAGAGTGAAAAAACACAAGAGGTGAGTGAAATGAAAAAACTTTCTAAACGCAATCTTGCGCGCATTGTCGCCTTTTTGGCGGCGGGGCTGTGCGCGCTCGCGCTCTTTACCGGTATGGCGCTGGTCAAAGCCGGGGAATACGAGCGCAAAACCGAGGCGATGTATGAGCAAAACCTTGCGCAGGCAAACGAATATCTCAGCGACATCGGCGATGTGATTTTAAAAGGGATTTATTCCAATAGCGCGGCAGACCAGAGCAGTATGTGCGCGGATGTGTGGATGAATGCCTATGAAGCCAAAAATGCAATCAGTGCCCTGCCGCTGGCGGATGTGGATATGGAGCAGTGCTACACTTTCCTTTCCAAAACCGCCGAATACGCCCGCGCGGCGCAAAAGAGCATTAGCGGCGGCAAAACGATCGACGACGCGGCGCACAAAACCTTTTTGGAAATTAAGTCCAAAACCGCTTCGCTGGCAAAAGATTTCGAGAAACTGCAAAACATTTATCTCTCTTCGGGGCAAAAGATTTCCGGCGGGATTGACTTCTCTTTTGAAAAGCCGAAGACGATTGCGACTTCCTCCGCGACCGGCGAAGGTTTAAAGACACTCAATAAAAACCTTTCCGATGCGCCCAAGTTGATTTACGACGGGCCGTATTCGGATACGGTGCAAAATAAAAACGCAAAAATGCTCCAAAATGAAGCGAAAATCGATGTCAAAAAAGCGACCGAAATTGCCGAAAACTTTTTAAAAAAACACCCCGGCACGCTCTCTTATGCCGGGAAAGAGAAAGGCAATATCCCCGCCTACCGCTTCACAAAAGGCAATGCCTATGTGCTCGTGAGCATCGCGGGCGGCAAGGTGATTTCTTTTAACACCAATGAGCAGCCTTCAAAAACTGCCGTTTCGCAAAAGAAATGCCTGCAGGCGGCTGCCGAGTATCTCAAAAGCGCCGGTTACCTCAATATGCAATGCGATTACTACGAGCTTGCCAATCATATTTATGTAATGAACTTCCACTATGTGGAGGGTGATGTGAACTGCTATACCGATTTAATCAAAATCAAGCTCAATGCCCAAAACGGCAAGGTCTGCGGGATGGATGCAAGCGGCTACCTTAGCAACCACACCCGCCGCAATTTGGACTTTAAGCTCAGCGCCGCGCAGGCGCAGGCGGGCGTGAGCGGGTATTTGCGCACCAAAGCCATCAAAAAAGCGCTCATTCCAACGCCGGCAGGGAGTGAAAAACTCTGCTACGAATACCGCTGTGTGAGCCCCGAGGGCAATGAACTGCTGGTCTTTATTGATGCCGATACCGGCAAGCAGGCGGATTTGCTGATTTTGCAAATCACCGAAAACGGTGTTTTGACTAAATAGAAAATCGCGGGGCATACTAACAGTAAAAGGAGTGAAAAAAATGAAAAAGTTTTTGATTTTGTTGTGCTCTCTTGCCATTATCGGCGCCGCCTTTACCGGCTGCGCGGCAGATAAGAAGGATACCACAACAACCGATGACCAAACCCTGACCCCGACCACGGATATGAGCCAAAAGGTCAGCGAAGAAGTCACGGATATGAGCGAAAAAGTTTCGGAAGCGGTCACGGATATCAGCGAAGATATCAGTGAAGATATGAGCGATACCACCGCCAAAGAGTAAAAAACGATGCCCGCGGGCATCGTTTTTTACAGTTTTCAGTTTTCAGTTTTCAGTTGTCAGTTGCGAGTTCGTTTTCGCGAACTCGCTTTCTAATGCAGCGCAGAGCGCTGCGACCACAATGATATACGCGCAAAGCGCGTATGATATAGCAAAAGTGTTTGCTATGATATACTCTGAGAGTATGATATATTTGCTAAGGCAAGTATGATGGTGGCGTTGCAAAGCAACGCATTTAAATCAGGTGAGGGCAGAGCCCTCCCGCCATATTGGCAAAGCCAATATATCATACCGCCCGCGGTATATCATATTTTGCCCGGCAAAATATATCATTCGCCATTGGCGAATATCATTCAGCGCAAAACGCGCTGCTGTTCCGCATTCCGAATTCCGCATTAACAACAGCGGCTTTTCCAAAAAAGCCGCTGTTGTTATTGCATTCTTCCCATAGATATTGTATAATAGATTATAATTAAGACAATATATAGCCCGACTCTCGTCGGCAAAGGGAATGCGATGAAAACATTTGATATTAAAACCAGAATTAATTTCGGCGAAAGCGCTTTAGACAGGCTCGAGGAGCTTGAAAGCGCTAAAATCCTTGTTGTGGCAGACCCCTTTGTGATCAAAAGCGGCTTGATTGACCATGTCACTTCCCGCTTGGAGCGCAGCCAAAAAGACTACGAAATTTTCAGTGATGTCGTGCCCGACCCGCCCGTGAACAAAATTTCCGGCGGTGTAAAGGTGCTCTTACAAAGCGGTGCCGATACGATGGTCGCCATCGGCGGCGGCTCGGCAATCGACTCGGCAAAAGCCATGCGCGAGGTTGTCGAGAAAATGCCGGAGCACACTGCGCACATTCGCTTAATTGCCATTCCCACCACCAGCGGCACCGGCAGCGAAGTGACTGCTTTCTCCGTTGTCTCCGACCCGGAAAGCGGCACCAAAATCCCGCTTGTGGATGACTCGATTCTCCCCGATGAAGCGATTTTGGATGTGGAGTTGGTTAAAACCGTACCGCCCGGCATCACTGCCGACACCGGCATGGATGTATTGACCCACGCGATTGAAGCATATGTGAGTACCGAAAACGATGAGTTTTCCGCGGCGCTTGCCGAAAAGGCGGTGGAAATTGTCGGCTCCTTTTTATTGCGCTCGTATTTAGATAATAACGATACCCACGCGCGGCGCAAGATGATGAATGCTTCCTGCCTTGCGGGTATTGCCTTTAACCACGCATCACTCGGCTTAAACCACGGCATGGCGCACCAGCTGGGCGCGAAATTCCATATTCCCCACGGCAGGGCAAACGCGATGCTTTTACCGCTGGTCATTCAGTATAACAGCGATATCAATAAGCACTCCAAATCCAAGGCGGAGTACCCCAACCAAGTGCGCAAATATGCAACCCTTGCAAGGCTCTTGGGGCTGCAAAACTTTAACACCATTACCACCGTGCGCGCGCTGGTCAACTGGGTGGAATTTATGATGAAAGAGATGGATATGCCGCTGTGCGTTTCGACCATGAATGTCTGCTCGCGCGAAGAATACTTCGCCGCCATTCCCGAAATGGCGGAAGCGGCGATGCTCGACTCCTGCACCAAGACCAATCCGCGCTCCCCGACAAAAGAAGATATTATGAAAATTTATATCGATTTATGGTAAAAAATAAGGCGCAAAGGGGCACCCTCAATAAGGAGGAATAGCTCAAAATCGCCTCTTTTTCGCTATAATTGCAGCAAAAAACTGCCAACTGGCGTCAGCCAAGTTGGCGGTTTTTGACTTTATTCTAACAAAAAATAGGCTGATTTTGAGTGCTTTGCAGTTATAGCCGACAAGAGCCAAACTCAAATAGGTTTTGGTTGCCTCTTTTTCTCAAATGCTTCGTTAAAACACCTCACAATGCGGGTGCATT
>JAFRJB010000136.1 GCA_017432485.1 Clostridia bacterium | reverse complement strand
AGGGCTCTGCCCTCACCCGATTTTAACGTGCGGCAAACGCCGCACCAAAAGGAATTGAGCGAAGCGGAACGAGTGCGAGTGTCTCGCCCTCACTTCTTACCTCTTCACTATTACTTCTTACTTCAATAAGGATTTGCGAGGTCGTAGACCTCGACAAATCCTTATTTGTAGTATAACATTTATTGCAATCGACTGCAACTTATGGTATGCTAAAGCTAATAAAAGAAAGGAGTATACTGCAATGAGTAATCCTAATATAGAAAAAAACGCTTTGTTTAAGCTTTCCTACGGTATGTATGTGCTCACTGCCGAAGATGAGGGGAAAGATAACGGCTGTATTATCAACACCTGCATTCAGGTAGCGGAGGACCCCACCACCGTGGTTATTGCTGTCAATAAAGGCGGCTTTACCCATGATATGATTGCAAAAACCAAAAAGTTTAATGTTTCCGTGCTCGATGAGAGCACCCCGATGGAGGTTTTTGAGCACTTCGGGTTCCAAAGCGGCAAAAATGTCAATAAATTCGAGAGCCCGGTTTACGGCGCCAAAAAGAGCGAAAACGGCATTTACTATTTGAGCGAGCATATCAATGCGTACCTTTCGGGCTATGTGACCGAAATGATTGACTTGGGCACGCATACGCTCTTTATTGCCACTGTCGTGAAGGCGCAAAAGCTTGCCGATACCGCCGGTGCCACCTATGATTTTTACTCTAAAAATATTAAACCGGCACCCTCACCCAAAGCGAAGGGCTGGGTGTGCAAAATCTGCGGCTATGTTTATGAAGGAGAAGAGTTGCCGGCAGATTTTATTTGCCCGTGGTGCAAGCATCCGGCAAGCGATTTTGAAAAATTAGTGTAACAAAACAGCAAAAGGCATCAAAAACGCGAGAAACACAAGATTTAGTGTTTCTCGCTGTTTTTATCCCTTATTTTGGGGGTGAAAACGAAAAAACAAAAATCGCCGTGCGCAATTATGACAAAATTGTTACAAAAAAATTTGTAAAAAACGCCCGCTTTAGTGCATTCTTACAAAAATAGTTTTTGTAGGTGATTTTAGTTGACTTGGGGCGCGCGATTATGTTAAATTAATGATGTTGAACAAAGTTGAAAAATGCAATTTTTTGCACAACCGCGTTCATTCATATAGGTGCTGATATAAATCTGAAAGAAATGGCTCAGATGTTTCTACCGCAAAGCCTTATTTGCGACTATCGGTATACCGGTTTAGGTATTATCAGCAGGCTACAACTATATAGTCTGTTGTTTCTTTTTTAGGAGAGCGCATGAAATTACTCGAAGACAAAATTACTGCCGAAGGCAAAGTGCTGCCGGGCAATATTTTGAAAGTAGACGGGTTCTTAAACCATCGCATTGATGTTGAGTTCGTGATGCTTTTGGGTAAAGAAATTGCGCGCCGTTACGAAGGCTGCGGTGTCAACAAAATTTTGACCATCGAGGCTTCGGGCATTGCGGTGGCAACTGCCGCGGCATTTTACTTAAATGTGCCGCTGGTCTTTGCCAAAAAGCACAAGAGCGGCAATATTGCCGATGATGTTTACAGCGCAGGTGCGCATTCGTTTACCCACGGCAACGACTATGTGGCAGTCGTGTCCAAAGAGTACCTGAGCGCCGGCGACACCGTGCTCATTGTGGATGATTTTCTCGCTTTGGGCAGTGCGCTCGAGTGCTTAATGAGCATTGTCGAGCAGGCAGGCGGCAAGGTCGCTGGCTGCGCTTCCATTATTGAAAAAGGCTACCAGGGCGGCGGCGATAAACTCAGAGCCAAGGGCATTCGCGTAGAGTCCCTTGCCATTATCGAGAGCATGGAAGCCGGAAACATCACGTATCGTCCCGACGAAGGGGAACTCCGGTAATCTGCCTTCACGGGGCTATTCTATTTCATTTGGAATGCGCAATGAAATGTGCCGCGTGCGGCACGGCTGAGCGCTGAACACTGAAAACCGAACACTGTTCGCGCAGCGAATCAATATTGTATGTAATAAAAATTTACATAAAAAAAAGAAAAATTTTTGGAGGAAAAGGAAATGAAATCTATGAAAAAGATTGTTGCAATCGTATTGGCAGTCGTTTTGGTAGGTGCATTGTTTGCAGGTTGCTCTAAGAAGGTAACTCCGGTTGCCGGCTTCATCTGCTTGCACGATGAGAACTCTACTTACGACAAGAACTTTATCGATTCAGCAAAAGAGGCTTGTAAAGCACTTGGTTTGGAAGAAGGCCAGTATTTAATCAAGACCAACATCAACGAGGATAACTCCTGCTACGAAGCAGCGAAAGACCTTGTTGACCAGGGTTGTAAGTTTGTCTTCGCCGATTCTTTCGGTCACGAAGATTACATGATTAAAGCTGCTAAGGAATTCCCCGAAGTGCAGTTTGCTCATGCTACGGGCACACAGGCTCACACTGTGAAACTCGACAACTTCCACAATGCGTTCGCTTCTATCTACGAAGGCAGATATCTTGCAGGTATCGCTGCAGGCTTGAAGCTCAACGAAATCAAAGAAGCCGGCAAGCTCAAGGGCAAAACCGCTAAGATGGGTTATGTAGGCGCCTTCACTTATGCAGAAGTTATTTCCGGTTACACCTCTTTCTACCTTGGCGCAAAGAGCGTATGCCCCGAAGTGACCATGGAAGTTACCTTCACCGGTTCCTGGTACGATGAGACTGCCGAGAAAGAAGCAGCTAACAAGTTAATCAACAACGGTTGCGACCTTATCAGCCAGCACGCTGACTCCATGGGTGCTCCCACCGCTTGCGAAACTGCAGGTATCCCTGATGTTTCTTACAACGGCTCCACTGTTTCCGCTTGCCCGAACACCTTTATCGTATCTTCCAGAATCAACTGGGCTCCTTACTTCGAGTATGCTATCAAAGCTACCCAAGAAGGCAAGGCATTTGATACCGACTGGACCGGTTCTATCGATACCGAATCCGTTCAGCTTACCGAAATCAACGATAAGGCTGCTGCAAAAGATACCCAGGCTGCTATCGATGCTGCAAAGGCTGAGTTTGCTGCCGGCACCCGCAAGGTATTTGATGTAAACACCTTCACCGTTACCATCAGCAAGGATAAGAATGTCAATGCGAAGATTGACAAAGAAGGTCACCTTACTTCCTACATGGCTGATGTAGATACCGATGAGAACTACACGCCCGACACCGAAGTGATTAAGGATGGCGAATTTGCAGAGTCTTCCTTCCGTTCTGCACCGTACTTCGATATTCAAATCGATGGTATTGAATTGCTGGATGTCAACTTTGGCTAATCACTAAGTAATACGCTTAATCCGTGGCAGTGGCTTCACTGCCACGGGTTTGTGGTTATAAGCGAGTGTAAAACAGCGCTTTATATTAGCTTATAGCCATAAATTTTTGGAGGTATGTATGAGCAAACCATTGGCACTTGAACTCAAAGGCATCAGCAAGACCTTTGGCTCGATTGTTGCCAATAAAGATGTCGACCTCGAGGTAAGGCGAGGCGAAATCTTGGCAATTCTCGGTGAAAACGGTTCAGGCAAAACGACATTGATGAATATGGTATCCGGCATTTATTTCCCCGATGAGGGGCAGATTTTTGTGGATGGGAAAGAAGTGGTTATTCGCTCCCCGAAGGATGCCTTTGATTATAAAATCGGTATGATTCACCAGCACTTTAAGTTGGTGGATGTCTTTACCGCGACCGAAAACATCGTGCTCGGGATTAATGACGGCAAGAAGTTTAACATCAAAGAAGCCCAGGCGCGCGTCAAGGAAATTACCGACCGCTACGGTTTTCAGATTGATTTAGATAAAAAGATTTATGAAATGAGCGTTTCCGAAAAGCAGACCGTTGAAATTATCAAGGTGCTTTACAGAGGCGCGGATATTTTGATTTTGGATGAACCGACCGCTGTCTTGACCCCGCAGGAAACACAAAAACTCTTTGTGGTGCTGCGCAACATGAGGGCAGACAACAAGACCGTTATCATCATCACCCATAAGCTTCACGAAGTGCTCGCCATTTCCGACAGAGTGACCATTCTGCGCAAGGGTGAATTTATCGAAACAGTGCAGACCAGCGAAGCGACAGAGCAGTCGCTTACTGAGGGTATGGTCGGGCAAAAGGTGTCGCTCGACATTGAGAGAAAAGACCCCGAAAATCTGCAGGAGCGCCTGATAATTAAAGACTTAAATGTCACCGACTTTGAGGGCAAGGCGCTGTTAAAAGATGTTAACTTTACCGCTTACGGCGGCGAAATTCTCGGCATCGCCGGTATTTCCGGCTCCGGTCAAAAGGAACTGCTTGAGTCCGTTGCCGGCCTGCAAAAGGCGGACAAAGGCTCCAGCATCATTTACTTTGACCCCGAGGGCAACGAGGTGCAGCTTGTCGGCAAAACGCCCAAGGCAATCCGCAATCTCGGTATCGCGCTCTCCTTCGTGCCGGAAGACAGGCTCGGTATGGGCTTGGTCGGCAATATGGATATTATCGATAATATGATGCTGCGCTCCTACAAAAAGGGTAAAACCGAGTTTTTAGACAGAAAGCAGCCCAGGGAGCTGGCAGAAGAAATTATCGACTCTTTAGAAGTGGTAACGCCTTCCGCGACCACACCGGTGCGCCGGCTTTCGGGCGGTAACGTGCAAAAGGTGCTCGTGGGTAGAGAGATTTCCCTGAACCCGCGCGTGCTGATGGTTGCCTACCCGGTCAGAGGGTTGGATATTAACTCTTCTTATATGATTTACAACTTGATTTCCAAGCAGAAGGAGCAGGGGGTAGCAGTCATCTTTGTCGGCGAAGATTTGGATGTGCTCATTGAACTCTGCGACAGAATTATGGTCATCAATTCCGGTGAAATTACCGGTATTGTCGAAGGCAAGAAAGCCCAAAAAGAAGAGTTGGGTATTTTGATGACAAAGAGTACACATGGTGAGGAGGCGGTAGATGATGAATAACGAAAAGAAACCCAAAGAACCGCTCTTCCACATTGCCAAGCGGCCTGCCATCTCGTGGCAGAAGGCGTGGGGCATACGCGTGATTGCCATTCTCCTTGCGTTTTTGTTCTCGGGCTTGGTGATTATGATGTTAACCAAGCAAAACCCCATCAGTGTGTATGCGACAATGTTTGACGGGTGCTTCCGCACCGAAGCGAAGTTTTGGCAGCTGCTGCAGGAAATGGCGCTGTTGTTGTGCGTTTCGCTTGCCGTAACGCCCGCATTCAAAATGCACTTTTGGAATATCGGTGCCGAGGGGCAGGTGCTCATCGGCGGTCTGGCTACCGCGGCGTGCATGATTATTCTCGGCGGTAAGATTTCCAACGGACTGCTGCTTGTTGTGATGATTGTGGCAAGTATTTTGGCAGGCGCGATTTGGGCGCTCATTCCCGCTATTTTTAAAGCACGCTTTAACACCAATGAAACCCTGTTTACCCTGATGATGAACTATGTGGCAATTCAGCTTGTTTCCTACTTTGCCATGGTGTGGGAGAAAACAAAGGGCGCCGGTACGGTCGGCGAAATTTCCTTCGGCTGGCTGCCGCGCATCGGTAACAACGATTATATTTTAAACATCATTGTGGTGTTAATTTTAACCGTTGTGTTATACATTTACTTAAATAAATCCAAACACGGTTATGAACTGACCGTTGTCGGCGAGAGCGAAAACACCGCGCGCTACATCGGTATTAATGTCAATAAAGTCATTATTCGCACAATGTTGCTTTCCGGTGCGCTGTGCGGTGTGGCAGGGCTGCTGATTGTCGGCGGTAAAGACCACACCATTAACAGTTCCATTGCCGGCGGCCGCGGTTTTACCGCGATTATGGTTTCGTGGCTGGCGAAGTTTAACCCGTTTTATATGATTGCTACGGCGCTTCTGCTTGCCTTTATGCAGAAAGGTGCCGGTGAAATCTCAACCGTCTACGGCATTGACAAAGCGGTTTCCGATATTATTACGGGTATCATCCTGTTCTTTATCATCGGCTGTGAATTCTTTATCAATTATGAATTGAAATTTATTAAACGCCATAAGGAGGGTGAGTAATATGTTTGCAACACTGTTAAGCTTTTTCCCTCGCGCCGTGGTGCAAGGCATCCCGCTGTTATACGGCTCTGCCGGCGAAATCTTAACCGAGAAATCCGGTAACTTAAACTTGGGTATTCCCGGTATTATGTATATGGGCGGCATCGGCGGCGTTATCGGCGCATTCCTTTATGAAAACTCCGTACCTGCCACAGAGAACCTCAACCCGTTCTTAGCGGTGTTTATTCCGCTGATGAGCTGTCTGCTTGTTTCGCTGCTCGGCGGTTTGATTTACTGCTTCCTGACCGTTACGCTGCGCGCCAACCAAAACGTGACCGGTTTGGCACTGACCACCTTCGGTGTGGGCTTCGGTAACTTTTTCGGCGCTTCTTTGGTCAAGCTCACCGGCAGTGACATTCCCTCGATCGCATTGACCAGAACCAGCGCATTCTTTACCAAAAAACTGCCCTTTGCCGAGAGCCTCGGTTGGTTCGGCAAACTGTTCTGTTCTTACAGCTTCTTAGCGTATTTTGCCATTATCGTGGCAATCGTGATGGCGATTTTCTTAAAGAGAACCAGAGGCGGTCTGCACCTGAGAGCTGTCGGCGAAAACCCGGCAACGGCAGATGCGGCAGGCATTAATGTTAACCGCTCCAAATATTTGGCAACCTGTATCGGCTCGATGATTGCAGGGCTTGGCGGTATTTACTATGTGATGGACTATGCCAACGGCGTGTGGTCCAACGAAGGCTTCGGCGACAGAGGCTGGCTTGCGATTGCACTGGTTATCTTTGCCGTGTGGCGCCCGAACCTGAGTATTTTCGGTTCGATTGTATTCGGCGGGCTGTATATTGTGTACATTTTCATTCCCGGTATGTCGATGCGCTCGCAAGAGCTGTTTAAGATGCTGCCGTATGTGGTAACCATTATTGTTTTGATTATGGTCAGTATTCGCAAGAAGAAGGAAAACCTTCCGCCGGCATCCCTCGGCTTATCGTACTTTAGAGAAGATAGGTAAAAAAAGCCGCCTTTGGCGGCTTTTTACCGTTTTTAGTTTTTCAGTTTCAATCAGGAGTTAAGATGAAAATTCTCATTGCATCCGATATTCACGGCAGTGCCTATTACTGCCAAAAGCTCATAGAGAGGGTGGCGGCAGAGCAGCCCGATAAAATCTTTTTATTGGGGGATATTCTGTACCACGGGCCGCGCAACGATTTGCCGCGCGACTATGCGCCCAAAAAGGTGATAGCGATGCTCAACCCGCTGGGGGAAAGCATTGTCGCGGTGCGCGGCAACTGCGAGGCGGAAGTTGACCAAATGGTGCTGGATTTCGATGTAATGGAAACCTATAAAGAAGTCGATGTCAACGGAATGCACCTGGTCTTAACCCACGGGCACCATTACAATAAAGAAAAGCCCTTGCCGCTGAGCGGGCGCTATGTGCTTTTAAACGGGCATTTTCATGTGCCGGAGCTGACCGATTCGGGCGACTTTGTCTACATCAACTGCGGCTCGGTCTCTATCCCCAAAGAAAACAGCGAGCATTCTTATATAATGCTGGAGGGCGATACGTTTTTTCTAAAAGAGCTGGAAAGCGGCGAAACCCGAAAAACATTGCAGTTTGATACGTTGCGTTGCCAAAAGTTTTAAAAAAGTTAACACTTTTATTTAAAAATGGAGTATACTATTACTATTCTACTAATTAAGCAAATCATTTTGCATTCCGCATTGAAAATCGGAATTTGCCGGGCAAATTTCGATTTTGGAGGTAAACTATGCTGCGTTTAGAAAACATTACCAAAGATTATGTTGTCGGCGAAGAAGTGATGCCGGCGCTCAAGGGCATCAGCGCGCAATTTCGCAGGCACGAGTTTGTGGCTGTTTTAGGTCCCTCGGGCTGCGGTAAAACCACCTTGCTCAACATCATCGGCGGGCTTGACCGCTATACCGATGGCGACTTGATTATTGAGGGCACTTCGACCAAAAACTACACCGATTACCACTGGGATACCTACCGCAATCGGCGCATCGGCTTTATTTTTCAGAGCTATCACTTAATCCCGCACCAAAGTGTGCTGCAGAATGTGACCTTGGCACTGACCATTGCCGGTGTGAGCGAGCAGGAGGGAAAACAGCGCGCAAAAGAAGCGCTTGAAAAAGTGGGGCTGGGCGACCAGCTGCACAAAAAGCCCAACCAGCTTTCGGGCGGGCAGATGCAGCGCGTTGCCATTGCCAGAGCTTTGGTCAATGACCCGGAAATCATCCTGGCGGATGAGCCGACCGGTGCGCTCGATTCCGAGACCGGTGTGCAGATTATGGAACTGCTCAAAGAAATCAGCACCGAAAAGCTCATTATTATGGTCACGCACAACCCCGAACTTGCCGCGCAGTATGCTAACCGCATTATTCGCTTGAAAGACGGTTTGATTGTTGATGACAGCAACCCCTATACCGGCGAGGAAGAAGCGCCCAAAGAGGAAGAAAAAAAGCGCTTTAAGGTCGATATGTCCTTTAAAACCGCGTTTTCACTTTCGCTGTTTAACCTGATGGCAAAGAAGGGCAGAACCTTCTTAACCGCCTTTGCGGGTTCTATCGGTATTATCGGTATTGCGCTCATTCTCTCGCTTTCGAGCGGCTTCCAAACCTATATCGATAATATTGAGGAAAGCACCCTTTCCGCCTACCCGGTGCAGATTGAAACGGAAGCTGCCGATTTTAATGCGCAAATGACTTCGTCAATGGAGGCGGACAAAGAGCAGGCAGAGCGCGAAAAAGAAGAGGGCAAAATCTATTCCAACGCGATGATGAGCACGATGATTAACAGTATGCTCGCCGGCGTGCACCATAACGATTTAGCTTCCTTCAAACAGTATTTGGAAAAAGACGGCAATCCCATTAGCGAAAGCGCCATTGACATTCAGTATAACTACGGCACGGATTTAAATATTTACAGTTCCGATACCTCTGCCGGGATTATCAAAACCAACCCGAGCCCGCTGCTCGATGATGTGGGCTATAAAGAGATGTACGAGGGCACGATGTTTGAATCGATGTACGACTCGCGCACCAATATTTGGAAACAGCTTATCGGTGATGCTTCCTTTGTGGGCAACCAATACAATGTGGTTGCGGGTAAATTGCCGCAAAAGTATGATGAAGTCGTGCTTTTGGTCAATAAAAATAATGAAATTTCCGACTATTCGCTCTATACCCTCGGTATTTTAGACCAATTCGAGTTTAAGAATATGGTTAAAAAGGTGATGAACGGCGAAACCGATACCGGGCTTTCGACCGCGCAGAGCACTTTTGATTACACGGATTTTCTCGGTAAAGAGTTTTCGATTGTGCCGACCGGTGAATTCTATAAAAAAGTCGGCGGCACCTACCAAGACCGCTCCGGCGATGAGGCGTTTTTAAAAGAGCTCATTACCAAGAAGGGTGTAAAGATTAAGATTGTGGGCGTTGCCAAGGCAAAAGAAGAGTCCATTTCTTCGATGGAAATCGGCTCGGTCGGCTACCTTGGCGAGTTGACGGATTACATCCTCAAAGCCAACAATGACACCGCGGCGGTCAAGGCGCAGCGCGCGAACAAAGATGTCGATATTCTCACCGGCACCAAGTTTGATTCGGGCAAGTTCAAAATCACCAAAGAGAATAATCAGTATTACCTCAACGGCGAAGCGATTACGACCGATAATGTTATTGATTTAATTCAAGACTATGTGCCGGCTGAGTATCTCAATATGATGAAGATGTCCATTTCCAAAATGAGCAACGCGCAGCTGCAGCGCATGATTCCGCAGGTGATGGACCAGTATTCTTCGCTCTTAAGCAGCAGCACGTATGACGATAACCTGCGCAAGTTGGGAGCGGGGGATAAGAATACGCCTACACAAATTCTTATCTATGCTAAGGACTTTGCCTCGAAAGAAGCGATTGCCGCCGAGATTGAAGCCTATAACCAAAAGGCGGGCGATGAAAAGAAAATCGAGTATACCGACTATATCGGCACGATGCTTTCGGGCGTGAGCCGCATTGTCAATATTGTCAGCTATGTGCTCATTGCCTTTGTGGCAATCAGCTTGGTTGTTTCGAGTATTATGATAGGCATTATTACCTATATTTCCGTGCTCGAGCGCACCAAAGAAATCGGTATTCTGCGCGCGATCGGCGCTTCCAAGAAAGATATTTCCAATGTCTTCAATGCCGAAACTTTCATTGTCGGGCTGTTTGCGGGGCTGATCGGTATTATCACAACCGTGCTCTTAGATATTCCGATTAATTTGATTATCGCGCATTTGTCGGGCATTCACGGCGTGGCAAAACTGCCGATTTTGGGCGCACTGGCGCTGATACTCATTAGCATTCTTTTAACCTTTATTGCAGGGCTCATTCCTGCCAAGATGGCAGCGAAGAAAGACCCGGTGATTGCATTGCGCACCGAATAAGAAAACGCCCCGGTGGGGCGTTTTCTTCGACAAATAAGGGTTTGTCGAGGTCTACGACCTCGCAAATTCTTATTTGAAGTAATAAGTAAAAAGGAATAGTGAATAAGTGTGGGAGGGCTCTGCCCTCACCCGATTTTAACGTGCGGCAAACGCCGCACCAAAAGGAATTGAGCGAAGCGGAACGAGTGCGAGTGTCTCGCCCTCACTT
>JAFRJB010000135.1 GCA_017432485.1 Clostridia bacterium | reverse complement strand
GATGTCGGCAGAGCCGACAGAGGGGATATAAAATCAAGTGCGAATGTGTCGCCCTTAACTATTCATTATTCATTATTAATTATTCATTTAATAAGGATTTGCGCGCTCAAAGAGCGCGACAAATCCCTTATTTGTCGCGTGTAACGCGATATACCTTCACCCCGTGCCGCGGTACGGTGGCGGTAATCGTCTCACCGCTGAGTGTTTCGCCGCTCCACAGCTCGCGGGCGCTGCAGTTTTCGGTGCTTTGCAGCGCAAAATAGTCATCTTCAAGCAGGCTCTTCAGAGAAAAAGAGGCTGCTTTTTGACTGCCGCCTTTATTGAAGAAGCACAGCGCAATATCGCCGCCCTCCAAGGGTCTTGCGAGCACATCGACCGTGCCTTTTTTGATGCGCTTGGCGGGTTTTGCCAGGCTGTCACCGTCTATGGCGATAAGCTCTTTATTGGTAACAATTTGCAGTGTGCGGTTATCGGCGGCGGGTTTCCCGTCGGCAGTTACAAAGGCGCGAATGTCGTTGCCGAGCACCAGCGGCGCCGCCATCATGCACCACAGTGAGAAGTGCGCGCGGTTTTCTTCTTCGGTCAGAGCGCCGTTGCCGACCTCGAGCATATCGGGGTCGTTGTAATGCCCGACAGAAGCGAATTGCCACAGCTTAACATTGTGGGAATAGATGTGGAGAATACTTTTCCATGTCGCTTTGATATCGGGCGTGGTGCGCCACATATTGCCCGCTTTAGCACCCCAAAAATACGGGCGGTTAAAGCCCCATTCGCAGATGGAAAAGACAATCGGTTTTTTGCCTTCTGTCGCCTTTTGCAAGGCTTTTCCCATTCTGGCGTACTGCAAAAAAGCAGCATCCGAGCGGTTGAGAATGGGGTTGGAAATTTCGATGTGATTTTCTCCCTGCTGCAGTTCTATGACCGCCTGCACTCTGCCGAAGGGCGTAAAAGCGCGCGCCTTCGGGAAGAGCACTTCAAAATAATCGCTGTCGGTTTTGAGCAGCAGGTAGGGCGGTTTGCTCACCTTGCGCTTGCGGTAGCCGACCGTGAGAATGCAGGTGCCGCTCACCGGCGCCGTAACGGTAAAAGAGGCTTTGCCGGAGCCGTAAGAGAGAAACCCCATCGCTTTGCCGCTTTTTAATTTTTTTTCCGTGACTGTTTTTGCCATACCGGAATACTGCACATCGTCCGGCGTAATACAGGCGAAGGGTTTTTCGCCTATTCGGGAGAATTCCAGGTACTCAATCGGCGGGGTAATGCCGCTGTCTAAGTGGTTGTGACAAAAGTCGTATTTGAAAAACTCGGCGCCCCATTCCGCCAAAGAGGCAGCATCGCTGTCTTCCCTGCCCAGTGAAGCGGGTAAATCCTCGCAGGTCAGCGTGCCGTTGGAAGTGTAAAGACCGACTTTCAAATCTAAAGCGTTAATCTTTTCAATCAGTGCCGGCATGCCGGAAGGAAAGGCAGTAAAATCCGTTTGCAGGCGGCCGTTGATATCGCGCAGGGAGGACTGCCAGCAGTCATCGATATTGACATAGCAGTAGCCGGCATCCGCTAAACCCGAAGCTTTCATGGCTTTTGCGGTTTCCAAAATCAAATCTTCATTGATCGTTTGCGCAAAGGTATTCCAGCTCGACCAGCCCATCACCGGTTTATCCAGCGGGGCGGCATAATCGGGGAAATCGGAAGTATCAATAGTAACTTTGCGCGGAATGGCGATTTTTTTCATCGCGCAAATCGGGCATCTGCGCGCAGCTTTCGTATAGAGAAACCAAATGACAAAAGCGGCGAGCAAAATGGCGCCAAAAACGATTAAAAATGTACCCATAACAGTCTCCTTACAGCTCTTTTTCGGCAACGCGGCAAGCGCGCGGCGCCAAAAAATTTTTTACATAATTTAATAATAGCATATTCGTGGAATTTTGCAATCTTTCGTATAGATATTTTTGCGGTGCAAAAAATAATAACAGGTGAAAAAGATGTTTAAAGGAATTGCGGTTTCGGGAGGTTTTGCCATTGGGAAAATTTTAAAACTCGAAGAAAAAACAGTCAAATATGCCCCGCGCTCACGCTTGCAGGCAGAGGAAGAGCTCTTGCGCTTTGAGCGGGCGCTCGCGGCATTTACGCGCCGCGCGGAACAGTCTGCCGGCAGAATTCGCAGCATCGCCGGCAAGGCGGAGGCGGATATTTTTACCGGGCACATTTATATGGCGCGTGACCCTGTTATCGGCAAGGAAATTCGCCGCAAAATTGCCCTCGGCTACAGCACGGAAATGGCGATGGAAAGCGCCTGTGACGGCTGGATTGAAGATTTTTCGCGCGCTTCTTCGGACTTTACGCAGCAAAAGGCAGCCGACATCCGAGACATCAAAAGTGCGGTGTTAAATATTTTGGCGGGGACCGAGCGGGAGTATAAAAAAATCCCCTTCGGCTCGGTCGTGGCGGCAAGGGAATTAAAACCTTCGGCGGTGCTGTTTTTAGATAAGCGGCGTACGGTAGCGGCGGTGTGCGAACAGGGCTCGCGCCGGGCGCACTTTGCGGTGCTTGCGGCGGCAATGGGCATCCCCGCCGTGATGGGCGTGAGCGGTTTGATGGCAAACACCCGCGACGGGCAGCGCGTGATTGTGGATGCAAATAAAGGGGAAGTGATTCCTATCGACAAATAAGGATTTGTCGAGGTCTATGAGTAAAAAGTTTTCATTGATTTCAACCGACTTTTCTACCCCTCAGTCGCGCCAATCGCGCGCCAGCTCCCCTCGTCAAGGGGAGCCGAGAAGCGGTTAAGAAGAAACTGTCAATTCACATAGATTGTTTTGTTTGCTCCGCAAACCCGACAAATACAAAGATTGTCGTACCTACTTGGATTTTGTCCGGCTTTTTTTAGTTGGGCGAGTGGAACGAGCAAAACCACCGCAGTTGGTTCGATGTTCAATT
>JAFRJB010000134.1 GCA_017432485.1 Clostridia bacterium | reverse complement strand
GCAATAATAACATAGAGCGCAGCGGAACAAGTGCGAATGTGTCGCCCTTTAATTCCGAATTCCGCATTCCGAATTCCGCATTTGAGTGCCCACCCTCAAAGCATTTACTATGTATAACATTTGTTGCACACCCGCATAGCGGGTGGTTGTTTGTTCCGCGCGACGGAACAGTCTAAAGACATTAACGCAAAAAAATGCAGGGTTCGTGCCCTGCATTTTTATTATTTCTTTACTGTTTTTTAAATACTTTTTTCGGGTCTTTAATAAGCAGCACCACCAGCCACGCAATTAAGCCGAGCGCCACGGCGCATAAGCCCAAAATCGCATCATTGAGAAGTTCTGCCGGCGCCTGCTGGAAAAACTCCGCTTTGAGCTCGGCATATTCAAAGATGGCATCGACCAGCCACATTAAAGAAGCGCCCCAATAAATGGCGGTTAATACTTTAAACAGATACTTGTCATTCTCAGCGTGAGTGTACCACAAAATGCTTGCCGTAATGGCAGCAAAAACAGTCACTAATAAGCACATATTACTCACCTTTCGCCGCAGCGGTTTTTGCCGCTTTTTTCACCTTTGTGCTCACAATAGCGACCACCGCGCCCCAAACAGCTGTGACCATCACTGCCATTGAAACGCCGACCGTTGCCATTTCGTGGAACATTTCGGCTTTATCGACCGGGTCGGACATCGCTGTTAGGAAGGGGTACCAAGGCACCACTTCACCATGCCACACATGCTCAAACGCAAGCAGGAGCACGCCGCCCCACAGAAGAGCCGCTAACCAGGTTAAGTATCTCGACCAGGTATATTTCTTTTGTTTTTCCTCTAAAGCACTGTGCGCAGCGTGCGCCGGTGCTTCTAATTTCATTTCTCTTTTTTTAAGCGCAATGGCAGTTGCCGTCACAACAACCGCTTCCACTGCGGGAACGATAAAACAAGCCATACAGGTGTCCTCCTCATTTAATTAACTTTATTATATAATAGTTTGCACGATTATGCAAGCCCCTTGACAAATAAGGATTTGGCAATGCTAAATCCTTATTTGTTATGTTACATTTTTTGAAGTCTTGCAAACTTTGCCATCAGTTTTTTGGTGCCGACTTTATCGAAAGCGATTTCCAGCAGCACATCGGTTCCCATCGGTTCGGCAGATAAAACCATGCCCTCGCCGAAGGTTTTGTGCTGCACCTTGTCGCCCGCGTGAAAATCGGTATCCCCTGCCGGGCTTGGTGCTGCCGCAAAGGGTGACGGGCGCTTTTTGGCAGCGCTGCTGCCGAAGCCGCCGCCGAATGAAACGGAACTGCCAAACCCTGCGCCTTTGGCGACACCTGCCGCCTCGGTATATTCATCGGGTATTTCATCCAAAAACCGCGAAGGTCTGTTGCGGTTGGTCGCACCGTAAAGCATGCGGCTCTCGCTCTTGGTTAGATACAGTGTGTCTTTGGCTCTGGTGATACCCACATACGCCAAGCGGCGCTCTTCTTCCACCTCACCGGGGTCAAACATCACCTGGCGCGACGGGAAAACACCCTCTTCCATACCGATAATAAACACCACCGGAAACTCCAAACCTTTAGAAGCGTGCATCGTCATCAGCGGCACATAATCATCTTCATTCGTCAGCTCATCCTGGTCGGAACTGAGCGCCACTTCCTGCAAAAAGCCCTCTAAGGTCGGCTCCTCCGCTTCGGAAGTGTACTCCATAATTTCGGACTTTAACTGGTCTAAGTTCTGGATGCGTTCCTCACTGTCTTCATCGGCAAACAAACTGTCGCGGTAGTTCGTTTCGCGCATCACAATATCAAATAAATCCGCGAGAGAAGCACTTTCTCTGTATGTATCAATGCGCTCAATCATCGCGCAGAAGTTTTTAAGCTTTGTCGCAGAGCGGTAGAGTTTTTCGTAGTTCTCTGCCTCTTTGAGCACTTCAAAAATGCTCATACCGAGCCCCTGCGCAATTTCATAGGCGTAGCGCACGGTGGTTTCACCGATGCCGCGCTTAGGCACATTGATAATGCGCATTAAGCGAATATCATCATCGTGATTGGCGACTAAGTTTAAGTATGCCATCGCATCTTTGATTTCTCGGCGGTCATAGAAACGATGCCCGCTGAGCACCTTATAGGCAATACCGCTTCTGCCGAGTGCACGCTCCACGGGTGCAGAGAGTGCCGAGGCGCGGTAGAGCACGGCGTGGTCACCGTATTTCATACCGGCTGCCACATCATCAAAGATTTTATCGGCAATAAAGGCGGCTTCATCATTTTCGGAATACGCGGTATACACGCAGATTTTCTCACCTGCCCCGCGCTCGCTCCAAAGCGTTTTCCCCTTGCGCTTTTTGTTGTGTTGAATAACACAATTTGCCGCATTGAGAATGTTTTCTTTTGAGCGGTAATTCTGCTCAAGGCGAATGACAAGTGCATCTTCCCACTCATCCTCAAACTCTAAAATGTTTCTGACAGTAGCACCACGGAAGCGGTAGATGGACTGATCATCGTCACCCACCACACAGATGTTGCCGTAACCGCCCGCAAGCAGCGAGGTAAGCACATACTGCGCGTGGTTGGTATCCTGGTATTCATCGACAAGCACATATTTAAACTGCCGCTGATAGTGCTCGAGTACATCCGCATGCTCTCGAAAGAGTTTTACAGTGTTAAAAATGATGTCATCAAAATCCATTGCATCACTTTTTAAGAGCAGATTTTGGTAGGCGGTATACGCTTCGGCAATTTTCTTTAAGCGAAAATCGTGCGCAGCATTCCGGGCATACTCTTGGGGCGAAATCAAAGAGTCTTTCGCTTTGGATATTTCACCGAGCAAGAGCTTGTGAGAGAGCATTTTATCATCAATATTCAGCTGCTTTTGTACCTGCTTCATCGCTTTCTCGCTGTCGGATGTATCATAGATGGTAAACGAGCGCGAAAAGCCGATTCTTTCGCCGAAGCGGCGCAAGATGCGCGTGCAGGCAGCGTGGAAGGTAGACGCCCAAATTTCATTTGCCTGTTCGCCCAAGTGGTATTCCAGGCGCGTTTTCATCTCATTTGCCGCTTTGTTGGTAAATGTGATGGCAATCACTTCCCACGGCTTTGCCGCATCCACACTCAAAAGTGAGGATACCTTTTGATGGTCGCGGGTTTCGCCTGCTAAATAGTCATTTAAAAAAGCAATATGCTCCTCGTTGATATACCCGGGCACAAAGTCGCTATGGTAAGCGCTGCCGTACTTAATGAGATTGGCAATGCGATTGACAAGCACTGTCGTTTTTCCCGAACCGGCGCCCGCCAAAATGAGCACGGCACCATCGGTCTGCAGCACTGCTTTGAGCTGCTCCGGGTTGAGAGAAGCAAACTCTTTTTCGATAATTTTCTTTCTCAGTTCTAAAAAATCACTAATCAAAACTATCTCCGTTTCAGTAAAAGAGCGATTGCAAGCAATCGCCCTTTTATTTTGTTATCATTTAATATACTTACGCTAAGCGCGAACAATCAAGTAACCTCGCGAGCGCAAAGCGCGAATAAGCAAGTAGTATTCGAGAAAAAACGCAGGAATTTGTGTTGAAGTTTGGCGATTTTCGAGTGCAGCCTTACTTTGTGTAAGGCAAAGGAAAAAAGCGGCAAAATTCACAGAAATAACAAGTTTATTCCGAATAGTATCTTGCGCATGAGCGCACTATTAATGAGGAATCATTGCGAGTAATACGCCCGCGGCAACTGCCGAACCGATAACGCCGGACACATTCGGACCCATCGCGTGCATAAGAAGGAAGTTGGAGGGGTTTTCCTGCTGGCCGACCTTTTGGCTGACGCGCGCTGCCATCGGTACGGCGGAAACACCGGCAGAACCGATAAGCGGATTGACCTTACCCTTGGTAACAACATACATCAGTTTACCGAAGAGCACGCCGCCCGCAGTACCCACACTGAAGGCAATCAAGCCTAAAAGCACGATTTTTAATGTATCGGCAGTTAAGAAAGTTTTACCGTTGGTAGTCGCACCGACACTCACGCCGAGCATAATGGTAACGATATTGCACAACTCATTCTGTGCCATTTTTGAAAGTCTCTCTGTCACACCGGATTCCTTGAGCAGGTTGCCGAGCATTAAGCAGCCGACCAAAACGCCTGCGGAAGGCAACACCAAAGAGACAACGATGGTGACCATAATCGGGAACAAAATCTTTTCCCTTTTGCTGACAGGGCGCAGCGTTTCCATAACAACCGCGCGCTCTTTTTTGGTGGTCAAGAGCTTCATAATCGGCGGCTGAATAATCGGTACCAGCGCCATATAGGAATACGCCGCCACGGCAATCGGACCGAGCAATTCCGGTTTGAGAATGGAAGTGGTCAGAATCGCGGTAGGACCGTCCGCCCCACCGATAATGCCGATAGAACCGGCTGCCTGCGGGTCAAAGCCCAGGAACATTGCCATTAAGAAGGCACCGAAGATACCGAGCTGTGCCGCCGCACCCAAAATAAAGCTGGAGGGGCGCGCAATCAGCGGGCTGAAATCGGTCATTGCACCGATGCCGAGGAATATCAGCGGCGGGTAGATACCGGCTTTGACACCGAGGTATAGCCAATCCAACAGACCGGCTTCCAATTTGACACCGTCAACAACCAGTTCGCCTTTAATGAGCTGAATAAATTCCGGAATATTATGATAATGCACCGACAGGTTTGCGCCGGGCAGATTTGCCAACAGCATACCGAAGGCAATCGGCACCATCAGCAAAGGCTCAAAACCTTTTTTAATGCCGAGCCACAACAATACGCAGGCAACAATAATCATAATCAGATTTTGCCAAGAGCCTGTAAAGAAACTCACAAAGCCGGATTCGGACGCGAGCTTTGAGAGCGCATCAAAAAATTGTGCCATTATTTGCCCGCCTCCTTTATATCCTTAATCACGACTGCTTTGCCGCCGCGCGCTTCGGTAATGGCGGCAACAATCACGGCAGCGGTTTCATCATCCACTTCGCCGCTTTCGGCGGCAGCAGGTGCGGGCGCTTCTACCGCCGGCTTTTTTGCCGCCTCTTTTTCATTGACCTTTTTCATAACTTTACCGAAAACGGTAAATACAATAATCAATAACAGCAGCACTAAAAAGACAATGAAAAAGCCTGCCAAAGTCACCACCAATGTGTTTGACCAGTCCCAAGAACCTGCAGGGCTTTCAAACACACCGCGGCGAATCATATCAAAACTAATTTCTAAAAGCATATTCATTCCCCCATTTGTATCATTGAGCCGAAGTTAAATCACTTTTATCGGGCCGCACGGGCGAATAGAGAGTACCCAACAACTGTTTTCGCCGAATACCGCTTCCATTGCCTGCTTGTATTCTTCTACTAAATCTAACGGCACAAATGCCTGCATCGTGCCGGCAAAGCCGCCGCCGTGTACGCGGAAGGCGCCTCGTTTACCGAGCACGCGTTCGGCAATATTGATACCGAGCGCAACGCCTTGCTGATCCGGTGCCTTAGCACTGTAAACATTTTGGTTATACATATAAGACGATCTGCCCGAAGCATTGATTTGCTCCAAAAAGCCTTCAAAATCGTTGTTCTTGAGTGCTGCGGCAGCCGCTTCCACTTTTTCATTTTCGCCATAGAAATGCATCGCTCTGAGCACCGCTCTGTCGCCCAACTTCTCGCGAATAGCGGCAATCTTTTCCACCACCGCTTCTTTGGGCACTTCGCGCAATACCTTTTTGCCGCAGAAAGCGGCAACACCTTCCATTTCGCCTCTGACCGCTGCATAGTCATCGGTCAAGTCGGCATGAGAGCCGCCGGTGTTGGTGATGCACAGCGCATAGCCGGTCGATTGAAAATCAAATTCCAACTTTTCAATACCGGGATTTTCAATATCTTTAAAATCAAACTTTACGGCACTGCCTGTAGCAATTGTCAGCTGATCCATCAAGCCGCAGGGTTTGCCGAAAAAGACATTTTCGGCGTACTGCGAAATTTTAGCAAGCTCCACATTGTTGATCGCATCGTTATTATAAAGCCCGCTCAAAATGCAGCCGAGTAAGCACTCGTAAGCCGCCGAAGACGAAAGCCCGCTGCCTGCCGGCACATTGGAAACGGTGTAAGCATCAAACGAGCCGACCTGATAGCCCAACTGCGCAATGCGCGCGGTAACACCGCGCAAAATTGAAGTGGATTTTCCCTCTTCCGCTTTGACCGGTTCAAGTTCATCAATTTTAATCTCATTGACACCGTGACCGCGGCTTTTGACGCGGATATTGCCGCTATCGTTTTTGCACACAATGCCTATTACATCAATATTAACCGCGCCTGCCAAGACCTTACCGTAGTTGTGGTCGGTATGGTTGCCGCAAAGCTCGGTTCTGCCGGGAGCGGAAAAGGCGTAAAAATCGCCTTCGCCGTAGCCGAAGTAATCATAAAATTCATCCGCTGCCTGCACATATCTTGCAGCCGCTTCTTTTTCATTGCCCTCACCGTAAAGGTAGGCAAACTTTTCATCGAATTCACCGTTTTCAACGGCGGTTTTGAGTTCAAAAAGATTCATTGCTATTTTCCTTTAAAGTTATTTAAATTTATTTCTGAGATTCTGCACATCCTCTGCTTCCGCCCCTTCAAGTTCCTGTAAATCCTCGGAGAGAATGGGGATGTAGCGCTCTCTTTGTTCCTGATCTTCTATAACGGTTTGCTCTTGCTGATCTTCAAATTCCTCTTTACCCGATTTTTCATCGTGCTTGTTTTTGATAAAGAATACAAGATTGGCAATAAAAATTCCCACGCCGCTAAAGGCAACAAGTATCATCACCAAAATCACGAATGAGCGAGAAAACGGGTTAAAGATTTCTTTACCGATTCTGGTATACACATACACCCTCGGCGCAATCGCAGCCAAAGAAATGAGCATATACCACTGAAACTTACAGTCTTTATTGGCTCCGTAAAGCCGGCTGACAAAATTAATCGGAAAACACGGGAAAAAACGAAACACTGCCAAAAGCGAATAACTGGAAACGCCGTTGACATCCAGCGCCAAGCGCACATACTTATTTTTGCGCAAGAGGTTCTGCATATAATTTTCGCCCTTCACCCTGCCCGAGTTAAAGCGGAAATAAAACATTCCTGCAAGCCCTACCATATTGATAATCAACGCGACCCACCAGTATTTTCCGAACACAATACCGCTCATCATACATACAATCGAAAGCGGCAAAAACGGCAGATACGCTTTGATGAAATAAATAAAGAGAATTACCAGCACAGTCAGCGCAATATTGTTGGCGGCAGACATAAAGTTGAGAATAAAGTTTCTGACATATTCGAGTTTGGAAATCACCCAAACAAAGCGCAATGACAATTCATCAATATATTGCAAAACCAGAAACAAAAATGCTTCTACCGCGAGCAAGATTACGAAGGTGATAATGCATTTTGCCAAAAAAGAAAACTTTTTCTTTTTCTTTAGGGGAGCAATTTTCTGTGCTGTATTCGCCGAATACTTATCCATACTTACTCCAAATAATCCTAAGAGTATACAACCGCCTTGCAGGCAAGTTGACATACCACCTCACATTAATAGTAATATTTTACACTATAATAATTCTAAAATCAATCTTAATTTTATTATAATATTTGTTTTGTAAAAAAATAAGCTGCAGAAAGTCGCCTTTCTACAGCTTTTATATAAAGATTTTTATAATTCAGACAGTTTATCAATAATTTGTGTTTGGCAGTACTGCCGCGCCCGCAGCGGTTCCGACTCATTGGCAATTACTTGACGCGCGATGTATGCGACACTTCTGGAAGAAAACGCTTCATCATACACCGTAAACTCCATCCCGTTGATACGGTAAGTGATGTAGGCTCTTGCGCAGTAGTCTTTTGTCCAATTCGCTTGAGCAACGCCGATGACCAAATTAAAGCTTAAATGAATGCCGTCGGCTTCCTCATGCTTACTGATGCCGCCCCAGTTGCTGCCGTCGTACACCGCAGCAGAATTTCTCTCTTTCACACTCATCTTAAAGACCTGCGGCTTGCCGATTTCCAAATCATCCAAACCGCCGATGCAATCCGAACGCGAGTAGACAATGCCGACATCTGTCACGGCATTGCCGCTGTTACCGACGCGGTAATCGACTTGTTCCGGCACTCTGACCGAAGCGGTAAAGCGCAGCGGCTGTTCGCTCGGCGGGTTCAGATGCAGATATTTCAGCGAAGCGCCTCTGCTTTGGTAGGCATAGCCGGTTTCGCTGTCCGTATAAATATTAAAGTAAGGTGCTGCCAGTGCATCGGAAGCTGCCAAAGCCTGCGCGGCACTCTCGAGCGGTGTTTCATCGGGAATGTCATAGTCTTGCAAAGAGTCGCTGTATACTGCCGCCCAAAATACACCGCAGTTTTCACACTCAAAATACACACCGCCATTTGCCTTATCGGTCGGCGCAATGCAGCGCAATATCGGCTCATGTTCCAAGGCGCTGATGGATTCGGTTTTGGTCTGCTCACAGCGCGAGCAAGTATAGAGTTTCGTGCCGGCTTTTTCACAAGAAGGCTCTTCTGTCACCACGCCTGCATCCCAATTGTGCCCTAATCTTGAGACAAAGTCCGTTTCGTAGTAATAACCGCATTTTGCACAGCTGTATGCGGTATACCCCTCTGCCGTACAGGTCGGATCAACAACCCTCTCGGTGATTTCATGCCGCTCTTTGACACTGTGTACCTGATTGCCCACAGAGCAAATTGCTTTGTGGTAATTGATATCATCCAGCTCATAGGTCGTGAAACTGTGTTCTGCCGTTTCATACAGGAGCGTATAAGTATTATTTGCCGTATCGCTCACCTGCGCCGCAGTATGGTCCCAGCGGCAGTTCAAAAAGTGCTGCGATTCATCATAGGCTTTTGCCGGATCCGGCAAATTCGGCAAGCAGCCGTAATAGTAATCGGTTTCATCGATTTCATTGCCGTTTTGGTCCATCAAAAAGACCGTGCACTGATAGTCTAAGGCTAAGAAACTCACCGTTGCTTTCTTGGACACACCAAAGTGCTGCGGCCAGCGAATACTTGCCGTGATGGTTTGTGAATTATACGCTTCCGAGTTGTAATCTCCCCCGGGCAAATTGGCATATGTGGTAACTGTGGTATTCCACTCCTCCTGTTCAACGCCGATAATGCTGCGCGCATCGGATTCCAACTCAATTTCCGCCGACATGTTCACACCGTATTGGTCCTTGGGCGCATTTTCCACCAGCAGCGGGTTGACAACAGGCTCCTCGCTGCTGCGCGGGCAAATAACCGTGCTCAATTCATAAGAAACGCTCGGATCCCCGGTTCTTGCTTTCGGCCAATAATCCTGCGGCACATTGCCCTCCGCAATAAGAGGAACATTTTTGACATTATCGCCTGAACGCGTGCTCATCAAATCCAGCAACCCGCCGCCGTAGGTACTTTGGGCGTCCGAATCAAAAGAATCATTCATCACGGCATCGCCGATTTCTTCATTGGTGCCTTGCGCCCATACCCACTCGCCGTTTTGGAAAGAGGCAACCTGCAGGAAAATTCTATACTGCCCGTTTTTGCCCTGCCAGCTGTTGCCGGTTTTGTAGTACTGGGCATATAAATGGGTCGGGAAACCATCAATAATCATACCGTTTTTACTCGGGAAATAACCACCGCTGGAGCCCCAGGCACTGACAACATTATACCTGCCGTCACCATCGCGGTCATACAAGGTAATATACGCACTGCGCGTACTGCCGGTGCCGTTTAATGTTTTGTAGTCAATGCGGCACCACTCTTCGTCTGCGCCGATGTGCTCGCTGCCGTAATTGACATACGGTGCGCTGTCACCGCCGAAGGCTTTATTGGAGCCGTCAAAGGTATCGACTTCAAACACCAACAGGCGAATTTTATACTTGTTGTTTTCGCTGTCGGCAATGGCTTTCACGGCACCTGCCTGCACAAAACCGACAGTTACCGCACAAAGCAGCACCGCCAAAACGAGAACGAGCGATAATGCTTTTTTGAAATGCTTTTTCATAGCTTTTCTCCTAATGAGTCACAGATATAATTTATTATATCATATGTGTAGATGAATGTCACTAAGTGCAAAATAATTAACTTAGTAATTTATTTAAACAAAAAAAGCACCCGAAATCATTCGAGTGCATTAATAAATGAAATATGATTTAATCATCGGCATAAATATTTTCATTAATACCGACCGGTTCTTCCCGCTCAAAACTGCGGAATTTGTAACCGAAAGCGCGCAATTCTTTGGCATTTTCAAACACCACACCGGTGCCGCGCGCCACGCAGTTTTCCGGTTCCGGCACTAACTTTGCGGGAATGCCGATGTAATCGGAAATAAACTGCCCCATACCGTTGAGTTTGCACATGCCGCCGCACATATGAATACCCTCAAGGGAGATATCGGCAACGAGTTCCGGCGGTGTTTGCTCCAAAATGGAAGCGAGTGAAGCGGCAAATTTATTCAGATATTCTTTGAGAATGTTATACACTTCAAAATTGGTCAATTCCGCAATATCCGGCAGACCGGTGTTGATATTTAAACCTTTTGCAGGCATGGTCACTTCCACTTTCGGCTGCACAGCGGTACCAATGGATTTTTTAACCTCTTCCGCAGTTCTTTCGCCGATTTTGATATTGTAGTTTTCATAGACATAGCGCATAATCGCTTCATCAATATCCTGCCCGCCGATTTTAAGTGCATCGTGCAGCGCCAAACCGCCGTAGGTGACGACAGCCGTATCCATTGTGCCGCCGCCGATGTCGATAACCACGCTCCCGCGCTTGGCACCGAATTCAATGCCGGCGCCGTAGGAAGCGAGCAGCGGCTTTTCCACCAGGCACACTTTTCTTGCGCCCGATGCCATCACGGCATCAAAAATGGTCAGCCTGTCCATATTGGTTAAAATGCTCGGGATTGCCACCACAATTTTCGGCTTAATCATTGTGTTACCGCACACCTTTTGTATCATGCGCCGCAGCATATATTCGCAGTAGTCAAACCCCGCAATAATGCCGTTTTTGACAGGTTTTACCACGGTAATGGAGTCAGGATTTCTGCCAATCATGCGCCTGGCTCTCTTGCCGTAGGCAATCACATTACCCTCTGTGGTATCTACCGCCACAACAGCAGGTTCATTGAGCACAACACCCTTGCCGTCGGCAAATATTTTGATTTCACTGCTGCCAATATCGATTCCAAGATCCATACTGTTCCCTTTCACTGACTTCTCTTTGCCACACCGGCGCAAAGTGCATACACACTTTTGGCGCCGCCGAGTTTGAGCATAAGTGCACATTCACTCAGTGTTGCACCGGAAGTTTTAATATCATCAACCAACAAAACGCTTTTGTTTTGAAGGACCGTATCTTCTATTATATCATAAAGACCGCGCACATTTCCAGCCCTGAATTGCATATCCAATGCGTGCTGCGCCTTTGCACTGCCGCAAACCCTCAGGCACGGCATATACGGCACACCGATGCGCGCTGCAATTTCTTCGGCAAGTGCAGCAGAATGGTTAAAGCCGCTTTGCTTTAAGCGCGGCTTACTCATCGGCACGGCGCAAACCGCATCAAACTTGATGCTGCCGTAATAATCTTCAAACACTTTCACACATTCTTCCGCCAAAGCCTCTGCGTATATAGGGTAGCGCTTCAACTTAAGAATGGCATGCTTCGCCCCGCCGCTGTAATAAAACGGTGCCAAAACCGCATCATAGTGCAGTTTCTTTTTCTTACAGCGGCAATCTTCAAGCGCACTGCCGCACAATTCACAGCGCTCGGCAGCGATAAACGGCATTTTCTGCCGACAGCCTTCGCAATAAAAAGCATCTTTATCAATCACCCTGCCGCAGGCAATGCACTTGCGCGGAAAGAACCAATAATAAAGGGATTTCTTCATCTGCTATTCTTCCAAAAAATATTTCAAAGCGGAAAAACGCCTGGCTTTTTTATCATTATCCACCATTTCACACAACTGTTCGCGGCTGCCGACAAGCACCATGATTTTCTTGGCTCTGGTGACTGCCGTATACAACAAATTGCGGTATTGAAGCGGTTTGGGCACACCGAGTACCGGCATCACAACCGCGGGAAACTCACTGCCCTGACTCTTGTGCACCGTCACGGCATACGCCAGTTCCAAATCGTTACAACTCTCCAGCGGATAGGTGGCGAGCTTATCATCAAAGAGCACCTGCACCGTTGCGTTCACCCCGTTATTAAAATCAATAGCGTGCAAAATGCCGATGTCGCCGTTAAAAACGCCTGAAACCACAGAGCGGTCAGCGCGCGACTCGCAAATAATATCATAATTATTTCTAATTTGCATCACTTTATCGCCTTCGCGCAGCACATAGCCGCCGCGGTTGATTTTTTTCTTTTTGGGCGCATCCGGATTGAGAATAGACTGTAAGATAATATTCATCTGTAAGGTACCGACTTCCCCCAAGCGAGAGGGGCAAAGCACCTGAATATCCTGCATCGGGTCGAAGCCGTAGGCTTTCGGTAAGCGCCGCGTCACCAAGTCCGCAACCGTGCTTTGCGCAAGCGATTTATCCTCTTCATACATAAAGAAAAAGTCATTATCATTACTTGCCGTATCGGGGTATTCGCCGCCGACAATGCGGTGCGAATTGGTGATAATATCGCTTTCCATCGCCTGGCGGAAAATCTCGGTAAGTTTAATGGTTTCAATTCTCCCCCATGCCATAATATCCTGCAAGATATTGCCGGCACCCACCGGCGGCAATTGGTCAAAATCGCCCACCATAATAATACGGCAGCCGACCGGAATGGCTTCGCACAGCGCCGCAAAAATACTCACATCGACCATCGATACTTCATCAATAATAATCGCATCAATATCCAGCTGATTGTGCTCGTTTTTTTCAAAGTGCGCATGGGCGCCTTTCCCGTAGCCGACCCCTAACAAGCGGTGAATGGTCTGCGCTTCAATACCGGTAATTTCGGTAATGCGCTTGGCGGCTCTGCCGGTCGGCGCACTCAGCGCAATTTTAAGATCCTGCTGCTGCATCAGGCGAATAATGCCTTTAAGCGTAGTGGTTTTACCGGTACCGGGGCCGCCGGTTAAAATCAATAAACCCTTTTCCAGAGCCGTGCGAATTGCCTGCGCCTGTTTGCCCTCAAAAGTGAGGTTCAAGCTGCTTTGGGCAAACTGCAGCAGTTCATCCGTCACGGGAATACCAACCGGCGGATAATCGCAAAACATCCGCATTTTTTGCGCAATCGTGCGCTCCGCGCGGTAAATACCGGGCAAAAACAGAAACGCTCTGCCGCCCAATTCACACTCCACAATTTCTTCGGTAGAAATGAGGTTGTCCACCGCGATTTCGGCATCATCCTCACTGCACTCAAGCAGGCTTTTGGCAGGTGCCGCAATTTTATCGCGCGGCACACAGGAGTGACCGTTGCCGAGATTATGGCGCAAAATGTGCTTGATGCCTGCCATAATGCGCACCATTTCGTGCGGCTTTTGCGGCAAGCGCGCTGCAATATTATCTGCCCGCTCAAAGCTCATACCGACTTCATCTTCGCATAAAATATAAGGGTTGTCATAAAACTTGCGCTCAATACTGATGCCGTAGGTGCGGTAAGCGCGCATGCTCTCTGCCGGGCTCATCCCGTATTCCTGCAAAGCGGACATCGTATTGCGCAGCGCTTTTTGAGAAACAAAAACCTCGCTGATTTTTTCCGCCTTATTAGGAGAAATGCCTTTAATTTGTGTGAGCCTCTGCGGCTCGTTTTCAATTACATCAAAGGCGTTTTCGCCGAATTTTTTAATGATTTTTTGTGCCGTACTTTCGCCGATACCTTTAATCACACCCGAAGCTAAATAGCGGTACATTCCCGCGGTTGTGGAGGGCATTTCACTGATACAGCCGCTGACTTTAAACTGCCTGCCGAAAGACGGATGCACCTGCCAAATTCCTTCCAGGCGCACTAATTCGCCCGCAACCACCGACGGCATCACACCGACAGCAGTTACAGGCTCCCCTTCGCTTTCGATTTGCAGTACGCAAAAGCCGCTCTCGCTGCTGCGAAAAGTGACTTCTTCCACCGTACCGTTAATAATGACTGTTTCCTGTTCCACTTTTGCTCCGAATTCGTAAAATATCTTTTACTATATTACTATATCAGTTCAAATTTTGCAACTCATTTGCGCGCAAAATGAGGACATCGCCGCTATCCTCTGCCGCTAAATGCGCGATTTCTTTTGTTAATTCACTCATACCGTTGTCGAGCACAACAATGCGCTTCTGCCCCTTTTGCGAGCAGCGGCTCAGAGCTGCTTGCGCCGCTTTAATTTTCAGCTCAATGTCCTGCGTGGTCTCATCACACGGCACCAAGATATATAGCGGTTCAGACGCGCGCGCAAGCCAACCGTTCCATACGGTATATAACAAACAGATAAAACCGAATGCACATAAAAAAGCGATGATACAATACACCACAAAATTCATCATATTATCACCTCGGTAGCATACTATGAAAAATAGCGGCGAAGCGTGAATTTGCGCGCCAATGCTTGACAAGCAACTATAATTGTAATAAAATTTATGTATCTATTTTTCAATAACGGCTGGTATTTTTTATGAGAGTATTCCTTGCAATATTAGCGGCAAAAATGACTGCATTTTTAGCCAAAATCAGAGGCGGCAAAAGTTCTTCCGTGCCCGGCGCCGTGGCGCTTAAAATCTGCCCGGATTTGCTTGCGCGCCTTTCCTCACAAGTCAGAAAAGGCATTGTATGCGTATGCGGCACCAACGGCAAAACCACCACCAACAACCTGCTGTGCTCTGCCCTGGAAGGCGCCGGCAATAAAGTGATTTGCAATAAATTGGGCGCCAATATGCTCAACGGTGTGACCACGGCTTTTGCGCTGGCGGCAAGCCTCGGCGGCAAAATTGATGCCGACTACGCTTCCATCGAAGTCGACGAAGCCTCCACCATTCGCGTGTTTGAATTTATGAAACCGCAGGCGATTGTCATTTCCAACCTTTTCCGCGACCAGCTCGACCGCTACGGTGAAATCGACATCACGGTTGACCTGCTTCACAAAGCCATTGCTATGGCGGGCGATGTCACTTTGGTGCTCAATGCCGATGACCCGCTTTGCACCCAATTCGGCTACAAAAGCGATAAGCGCGTTATTTACTACGGCATCAGCCAAAAGGTGCTCCCGCAGACCGACGATACCAAAGAAGGCAGATTTTGCCCGATTTGCGGCGGCAAGCAGTGGTATAATTACTACCACTACTCGCAGCTGGGCGATTATGAATGCACCAAGTGCGATTTCAAGCGCCCGCCGGTAGATGTGGAAGCGACCAATGTAAAGTTAACTTCGGATATTGCCTTTTCTCTTAACGGCAAGCCGATGCAGCTGCATTATAAAGGTTTTTATAACATTTATAATATGATTGCGGTTTACGCCGCTTTACAGGCGATGGGTGTAGACACTTCCGACTTTGCCAACCTCTTAAAGAGTTATAAGCCGCAAATCGGCAGAATGGAAGAAATTGTTCTTGACGGCAAGCCGGTTATTTTAAACCTTGCCAAAAACCCGGCAGGCTTTAACCAGGCAATCGGCACGGTATTGACCGACCCGCGCAAAAAAGATGTGATTATTGCCATTAACGACAACGCGAACGACGGCAGAGACGTTTCCTGGTTGTGGGATGTGGATTTTGAAAAAGTGCAAAATGACTCTTTAAATACACTCATCTGCACCGGTATTCGCCTGTACGATATTTCGCTACGCTTTAAATACAGCAATGTGGATGTCGATGCCACTACCGCCGATATGAAGGGCGCGATTGAAACAACACTTAAAACCGACTCGGAAGTCGTTTATATCTTAGTCAATTACAGCGCTATGTATACGACCGAAGATATTATGCTTGAGCTCAAAAAGAAGTACGGGGGTGAAAACTGATGGCATATTCCATTCACATTTTACATATGTTCCCCGACCTGCTCAACCTTTACGGTGACAAGGGTAATATCGAGTGCTTACGCAAGCGCTTGGAATGGCGAGGCATGGAAGCGCAGATACGCAACTGCACCTATGATGACCAATTGATGGACTTCTCGCAAACCGATATTATCTTTTTGGGCGGCGGTTCCGACAGAGAGCAAAAAATTGTTTGCTCCGCGCTACTCAAATACCGCGACCAACTCAAAAGCTATGTTGAAAACGGCGGTGTGCTTGTGGCAGTGTGCGGCGGCTACCAGCTGCTGGGCAAATACTATGCCCTGCCCGATGAAAAAATTGAAGGTTTGGATATTTTAGATATTTATACCGAACACGGCTCACCCCGATTAATCGGCAATATTGTGCTCAAAAATGACAGTATTGCGCAAAACATTGTCGGCTTTGAAAACCACGGCGGCAGAACCTATATCGGCAACCATACACCGCTCGGCAAAGTCGTTAGGGGCTTCGGCAACACCGGCGAAAGCGGTGCGGAAGGTGTGCTTTACAAAAATGTTGTGGCAACCTACCTGCACGGTCCCCTGCTGCCCAAAAACCCTCAGCTGTGCGATATGATACTCGAAAAAGCCTTAAAGCAAAAATACCCCGATTTCACCGCACTCGAACCTCTCGATGATGCAATGGAAAACAAGGCAAATAACTATATGCAGGATATTATTCTCAAAAACTAAGCGGCAGTTACCTGCCGTTTAGTTTTTGAGACAAATAAGGATTTGTCGCGGTCTTTGAGTAAAAAGTTTTCATTGATTTCAACCGACTTTTCTACCCCTCAGTCGCGCCAATCGCGCGCCAGCTCCCCTCGTCAAGGGGAGCCGAGAAGCGGTTAAGAAGAAACGGTCAATTCACATAGATTGTTTTGTTTGCTCCGCAAACCCGACAAATACAAAGATTGTCGTACCTACTTGGATTTTGTCCGGCTTTTTTTAGTTGGGCGAGTGGAACGAGCAAAACCACCGCAGTTGGTTCGATGTTCAATT
>JAFRJB010000133.1 GCA_017432485.1 Clostridia bacterium | reverse complement strand
TTTCTTTTTTTCATTACTTACCTCCGATTTTTGTATTGGTCTTGACTGGCAGGTCTTTTCCATTATACATCTTTCGGAGGTTTTGTTCACCGGTTAACCTTTTTTGAACCACGCGACTATCGCGTGGTTTTCGTTATACAATAAAAAAGAAGCATCAATTTCGATGCTTCTTTTTTCAACAACTTTTTATTTGTTGAGTAAATCTTTTACTACTTCCCCGGCGATAATCAACCCTGCCACACTCGGCACAAAGCTGACCGACCCGGGAATATCGCGCTTAGCGGAACCCTGCGCCGCTTCTTTTTCCATCACCTGCTGCAGCAATGCCGCATCAGGCCGCTGTGCCAACTCTTTGGAATAGACTACTTTAAGTGCTTCTATACCGCGCTTTTTGAGCTCTTTGCGCATCACTCTCGCTAACGGGTCACCGGTGGTATTAAAAATATCTGCCACACAAAATGCAGTCGGGTCTAAATGATTGCCGGTTCCCATACAGCTGATAATCGGGGTATTGTCAGCTTTTGCGCGCTCAATAAGTGCCAACTTTGCACTGACTGTATCAACAGCATCTACCACGTAATCATACGCTTTAAAATCAAACTGCGCGGCAGTTTGCGGCAAATAGAAACATTGGTGCGCACTCACACGACACTGCTGGTGAATATCGGCAATTCTCTGCTTTGCCACCTCCACTTTAGGCTGCCCCACAGTGGAGTGCAGTGCAATAATTTGGCGGTTGATATTGCTCAAAGAAACGCTGTCGTGGTCAATCAAATCCAATGCGCCGATACCGGCTCTGGCAAGCCCCTCAACAACATAGCCGCCGACACCGCCGATGCCGAAAACCGCCACATGGGCTTTTGCCAATTTTTCCAAAGCACCGTTGCCCAATACTAACTGCGTGCGTTCAAATTCTTCTATCATAGTTATCCTCAATGTATATATTTTATAGTATCATTATATCAAAATCAGACAGGCTAATCAATAAAAAATACAGGCGGAAAATCCGTCTGTATTTTTGCGTAAATATAATTTGTGTATTTAGCCTTATCCCCATATCAGCAGCGCTTTATTGGATACAATACTGTCTTCCGATAAGTCATTTTCCTGCATAATCGAACTGACTGTGGTTTTAAACTTGCGCGCGATATCCCAGAGTCTTTCACCTTGAGCCGCGTAGTAAATGAAAAGTGAGTGCGCATTGTTCGGTGTTTCTTCGCCAAGGGTTATGTCATCAATTACCTTTTCATTCATACATTCAAACACAACTGCTCTTGCATGCATATCGGCTCTTATTTCCAAGCCGTTTTCCAAAATGCGGTAATCACAACCTGTCACTGTCATTACCGGTTCACATTTTACATTGCTCACTTCCCCTATCGGCTCGCTAAATTGATACTGACTTTCGCTTTCTTTTAAAGAAAGCGCTCCGCTGCCATCTTCATACAAAACATAAGCGGCAAGTGTGCCGGAAATGATTAGTTGATTATCTTGCGCTGTTGCTTTGACACTGCGCTGTTCGCACCACACATCCACGACTGTAGTTAAGTCTGCCAATTGTTCAAGAGTAAATGTGTGCAGATAGTTTTTTGATAAGGTGGTAATAATTTTATCCACACACACTTCTTTAAAACTGCATTCACACTCATATTCGGTTGAATAGGCATCTTTGAGCACCGGAAAATCAATGCAATCATAAGCACACGCCTGCATTGCCACGCTTGCCTGTATATCAAGCAAGCTCATATTGCCCAATGCGCTCGGTTTCATGGCAACCTCCAGCGAAGCGAGGTGAAGTTTAATATCTACTGTACTGTTTTCATCCATTCCCTCAATGTCTAATATTTGAGAAAGCGGCAGGGTGTTTTCAAAGTATTCCACAGCATTATCTTCACTTTTATAAAGCGTTTTGAGCTTTAGCTCACCTTTGACTAACATTTTACCGCTGACCTGTTTTGTTTCCACTAATAGCGGCACCGCGGTAGCACGAATGATACTTTTCATCGGCACTTTATCGGAGCCGATATCCATCACCTGTGCCACATTTACGCTCGCTGCAGCATTGCCGCTTGCCGAACAGGCGCTTAGAGAATCCATCTGCGACTGAATATCTTCTTGTTCAATAGAAGCAACCACACTCGCTTCGCGGCAAGCGGAAAGCTTTGCGGCAACAGAAAAAGCACCGCTGACTTCTAACTTTCTGGAACTTGCTGCGCGGCAATTGACATACTGCACATAGGTCGATAAATCCGCAATCGTGCCGATTTGATCACAGTGATGCTCAATGGAAGCGGAGAATGCTGCGCTTTGTTCGTAAGAAAACAGTTCACCTTCACTCATATACAATACGCGCACGAGTGTATTTCCTTCAATCTGGATTTTTTCCTGTGAAATCGAACTGCTGCTGATATTCGGGAATGCAAAGCAATGCAAAACGCGACTGATATCGCCGCAGTATTCCGGCAAACTGATTTCCATATGAATGGTTTGCTCAATATTTTTTTCAAACACGATTTCATTGACTTTATAATTAGTTCTTTTCATAGTATTCATAACACTGCGCTCCTATCCTTTCATTTATTAACACCATATGCCGGCAGTGATGAAAATATGAAAAAAGTCTCGTCACACAACGTCGAGACTTTTTTGGCGTAAATCATTCCGATTACTTCTTTTTAATACCAAACACGGCGCGCAAAATACCGCTTAAAGCCTTAGGGCTTTTCCAAATGACAATCTGCATTACAGCCTCCGAATCTGCCGAAAAATGCGGCTAATGTTTAATAATTAATGCGATACCCAGAACAATCAACATCAGCGAAAGCAACACGAGCAGGAACTTTTGCGGCATACACCAAGCAAGCACCATTCCGGAGGCGACTGCCGGAATGATAATGCAGATTTTCGGTATGCACCTTCTCATAATCAACACCACCGATGTGAAAGAATAGGCAGATGGAACCCTATCCATCTGCCTCATTCTATGCAAGCGAATATTTTTTTGTTAACACTAATTATTTGACTTGCCACTCTTTAATATGCTTGAGTTCTTCATACAGCATTTTGTAGCTTTCGTAGCGCGAAGGCATAATTTTACCCTCCTGCACCGCTTGCCTGACAGCACAATCTGTTTCTTTGATATGCGCACAGGAAGTATACTTGCATTGTTGCAAATACGGTTCAAACTCCCTGAAACAATACTGCAAATCATCTTTTAAAATCGTATGTAAGCGCTCAACTTCCAAAGAAGAAAATCCGGGGGTATCCACCACTTCGCCGCCGCAAATCGAAAAGATTTCGCAGCTTCTTGTCGTATGCCTGCCCCTGCCTAATTTTTCACTTACCTCACCGGTTTGCAAAGCAAGGTTCGGTTCAATACAGTTTAATATAGAGGATTTCCCGGCACCGGAATTTCCGGTAAATACGGTAGTCTTTCCCTCCAGCAAAGCGCATATTTTTTCGATGCCTTCACCTGTTTTGGCGCTTACACTCAGCGCCGTAAACCCGGCTTTCGAATAAATTTCGGCAAGCTCATCGCCGCTTTTTACATCGGTTTTATTAAAGACAATAACCGGTTCTATCTCTTTGAGTTCACACACCGCACAGAGTTTATCGAGCACATAGGTATTCGGTGCCGGTGTGACCATACTTGCCACAATCATCAATGTATCAATATTGGCGACAGGCGGTCTAATCAGTGCATTTTTGCGCGGCAAAATAGTATCTATCGTATTTTGGGCATTATCATTGAGTGTGATAGTAACATAATCACCCACATAAGGCTTGAGTTTTTGGTTGCGAAAACTACCGCGTGCTTTACACTCCACAATGCCTTCGGCGGTATTTACATAGTAAAAACCGCCGATGCCTTTGACTATTCTATCCATATATTACTATTGCCGCTATATTAATAAGTGCCGTTGTCAAAGTTGACAAAGATTGTTTTAATTACATTGTTATCCACTTCAATGGATACTTCCTTTTTGCCGGAACCGGTTGCCGTAACGGAATAGCTGCTGCCGTCACAAATGACAGTATCGGAATCAATGCGCACGGAGCCATCCAAGAACACTTGCAGATATCCGCTGCCACCGACTTCGCCCGCACCGTTTTCTGTGGGCAAGTTAAACGTAATAGTTACACTCTTCTCAACAGGAGCCGTGGTTTCCGTTGTGGTGGTTGTCGGCGCATTACCGCTGGAAACAGTCAGTGAGACAGAGTCGCCGATATTTGTCTTTTGACCTTCCGAGATGGATTGCTTTAAGACGGTATCTTTTGCTTTTTCACTGTCTTCCTGCACATAGGTAATATTGAGTTTATAATCCGCCAGGAATTTTTCGGCATCTGCCTTACTCATTCCAATCACATTGGGCATCTTGAAGCTGGAGCCGGAGCTGATATAAACTATAATCTTTGTATCCTTATCCACCTTAGTGCCGACAGACGGCGAGGTGCTGATGACGTTACCCGCAGCCATATCCTTGTCGGGCTTTTCTTCAAAGGTGAAGTTTTTAAAGCCTTTAGATTTTAATTCAATCTGCGCTGCCGACTTATTCATTCCGACAATATCCGGAATCTTAGTACCCTCACTCGTGGAAAGAATTGTAAGCGTGACAATTTTATTCGATTTAATCTTCATACCCGCTTCGGGAGATTGGAATACTACTTCACCGGTTTCATATTTGGAGTATTTATCCACATCATCCGTATATTCGAGTTTGATTTTGCACTTAACCTTGCCGTCATCATATGTATCGTCTTTAACATATTTCGAAATTTCTTTGTTGTAGTTAAGACCTACAAATTTCGGCACAGTAATCTTTTCACCGCCAAAAATCACGATACACACTACAGCGATAATCGCGGCAACCGCTGCGCAAATACCGACAATAATACCGACTTTTTTCTTGTCAACAGGTTTTTTCTCGGTTTTTGTTTTGGGCGAGCCGTATTTTTCGCGATAATACTCATCGCTCTTTTTACCGATAAGCTCATCCGCTTCCTTATCTTCTTCTTTCTCGAGCATATTTACCAATTTTTCTTGATCCGCTGCATCTGCCTTATCCTCTACCGGAACATAGGGCTCACCGATTGCGAATATATACGGAAATACAACACTTTGATTTTCGGAGATTTCTCTTAAATCCATCAGCATCTCGGCTGCACTTTGGTAGCGCTCCTTGGGGTTTTTCTGCATAGCATGCATTGTAATCTGCTCCAACCCCTTCGGGATATCCGCATTAATTCTGCTGGGAACTTCCGCTTCCTTTTGCAACTGCATGATGGCAATGGATACCGCACTATCGGCATTAAAAGGAACTTTACCGGTAATCATTTCGTACAAAACAACACCGGCAGAGTAAATATCCGCCTTTTCATCGGTGTAATCGCCTTTCGCCTGCTCGGGGCTGATGTAATGCACGGAACCGATAGCACCGTTGGTCATTGTTTTCGTTTCCGAGCGCGCAAAACGGGCAATGCCGAAATCTGCCACTTTGATAGAGCCATCCTGCAGCAAAATAATATTTTGCGGCTTGATATCACGATGGATAATACCTTTATCATGCGCATGTTGCAATGCCATTAAAATTTGCATTTCAAAATGCACGGCTTCTTTCCAACCGATAATTCCCTGCTCATTGATATACTCTTTGAGCGTAATACCATCAACATATTCCATTACGATGTACTGAATTCTTTCGCCAAAGCTGACATCATAGACTTTTACAATATTGGGATGGTTTAAAATAGCAATCGCTTTGGACTCATTTTTGAATTTACGGCGAAATTCCTCATTTGCCAAATATTCTTCTTTCAAAATCTTTACGGCAACAATTCTGTCATCAATGGTATCGTATGCTTTATACACAACCGCCATACCGCCAACGCCGATGACCTCTTGTATTTCGTATCTGCCGTCAATTCTTTTACCCACATAATTATCCATTTTAAGCCTCCTCGTAATGTATCAATGCCGCCGTAATGTTGTCTGTTCCGCCATTTTCATTTGCTTTGTCAATGAGCACTTGCGGGGCATTGCCTAATTGCTGTGTTTTGCATATTTCCAAAATCTGCGCATCGGTTAAACAATTTGTCAATCCGTCTGAGCACAAAAGAACCGTGTCGCCCTCAGCGACGTCTTCCACAAGGGTATCGACATCAATCTCCTCGCTGACACCAAGCGCCCGCGTAATAATGTTTTTGCGGGGGTCCTTTTCCTTTTCTTCATGCGTAATTTTTCCAAGTTGAAATAATTCATTTAAGAAAGTATGATCCTGTGTAACCTGCCGTATCTCTTCATTGATAAGATAGGCCCTTGAATCACCGTCATGCGCAATAACAATATAATCTTCTTTGGCTACTGCCGCCACAACCGTGGTGCCCATACCCATTAAATCATGCTTAAGCGCATAATCATAAATTTCAAAATTTGCCGCTGTGATTGCAGCAATCAGCATTCGCTCAATTGCCGCCGGTTTCATTTTGGGAGAAAAAGCAATCTCAACCTTTTTTTGAATGGTTTCGACAGCAATGCTACTGGCAATTTCGCCGCCTTCCATGCCTCCCATTCCATCACAGACAATCGCAAACTCAGCGCCGCCGTCTAAAGAAAGAAACGCATAGCAATCTTCATTATTGTCTCTGACTTTGCCCACATCCGTGAGGCCTGCTACTTTCAATTTGATACCTCCTTTTGTGCCGCCTGCTTTGCGGATTGCCGCAGCTGCCCGCAAGAAGCATTGATATCGGCACCCAGAGTTCTGCGTACCGTGGCAGTGACACCGTATTCATTCAACACTGCGATGAAGCGCTCCATACGCGCTCTGTCGCTTTTGTGAAATGTATTTTCTTTAACCGGATTAACGGGAATCAGATTGACATGTGCGAGCATGCCGCGCAGTTTTTTACCTAACCGGCGCGCACATTCATCGCTGTCATTGACCCCGTGAATCATCGTATACTCAAAACTGATGCGCCTTCCCGTGTCTTCTGCATACTCTCTGCATGCCGCAAGCAATGTATCGACACCCCACTTGCGGTTGACCGGCATAATGGTGTTACGAATCGCATCGTTTGGTGCGTGTAAAGATACAGATAAAGTTATTTGCAGCTTCAGCTTTGCAAGTTCCTTAATTTTCGGCACAATACCGCAAGTGGAAAGCGAAATATTGCGTGCCGAAATATGTAAAGCATTTTCATCGCTGACCAGCTCTAAAAAGCGCAGTACATTTTCATAATTATCTAACGGCTCACCCATTCCCATCAGCACCACATGAGAAATACGGATATCTAAATCTCTTTGTGCCGCGTGAATTTGGCTGAGAATTTCGCCCGCCGAAAGATTTCTTATACAGCCGTTTAAAGTAGAAGCACAAAACTTGCACCCCATACGGCACCCGACCTGCGTGGAAACGCAAATGGTGTAACCGTATTTATAGCGCATCACAACACTTTCTACCGTTTGAGCATCATAGAGTGAAAAAAGATATTTGACCGTTCCGTCAAGTGCCGAAACAAGTTTACGCTCAATTTTTGCACTCGGTATGTAATATGCTGCCGCAAGCTGTTCGCGCAGTGCTAAAGGCAGGTTTGTCATTTCATCGAAATCACTGACACCCTGCACTTGTAACCAGCGGTACACCTGTGAAGCGCGAAACTTCGGTAACTGCATTTGCGCAAAAGCCGCTTCCAATTCGCACAAATTCAGTGATTTGATATCGGTTTTATTCTTCATTCTTTTTGATTACCGCCGCATAGAAACCATCTGTATGGTCAATATGCGGGAAAAATGTCTTTTGAAATATAACTTCTGCGCTGTGCTCTTTCATAAAGGAATCAATCACTGCCTCATTTTCGGCTTTATGAAGCGTACAGGTCGCATACACCAATGTACCGCCGGGTTTTAAGTAACGAAAAGCAGTCTTTAAAATTTGCAACTGCGCATGAGCGCTGTCGGCAATTTCTGCCGGCGTTTTAAAACGAATCTCCGGCTTTTTTCGAATGATACCCAAACCGGAACAAGGTACATCACAGAGCACTCTGTCAAACGCACCGAAGTCGCTGTTATAAATCGTAGCATCCTGCACACAAGTTTTTATACAATCGATATGCAGGCGGTGTGCACCTGTTTCTATAAGCGCAACACGCTGCGGATAAATATCGCACGCAACAATCTCACCGCGCCCCATCTCTTCGGCAATCGTAAAACTCTTACCGCCGGGAGCTGCGCAGCAATCCAAAATGCGCTCACCGGGTTGAGCTTCTATGAGTAGCGCTGCTTTTTGCGCAGCGGTATCTTCGATATGAAACAAACCATTTTCAAAAGCGCGCAAGGTATGCAAAGCACCTGTTTTTTCAATTACCAGTGCATTTTCCAAACCTTTTGCCGGGTGGGCTTCCACCCCTTCGGCGGCAAGCGCATCAATCAATTCTTGCGCAGAGGTGCACAGCGTATTGACACGAACGACGGTTTGCGGCATTTCTTCAAGTGACTCTAAAATGCCTAAACAGGTTTCTTTGCCGTAATCCTCTATCCATAAGTCAATTAACGATTGAGGCACCGCATATTTCACGCTCAAATAATTCTCTGCCGTTTCATCGGGTAAGCGCGCACCGCTTCTTTGAATATTGCGTAACACCGCATTCACTAAACCCGCCGCAAAGGCGCAACGATTCTTTTTGATAAGCTTTACACTTTCATTAATAGCCGCACTATCGGGCACTTTATCCATCAATAATAGCTGATACACACCCATGCGCAGTGTAATAAGCACTTCCGGCCGCAGTTTTTTTAGTGGCTGTGTCAGTGCCAAAGACAGTTGGTAATCCAAATACAGCTGTTTTTCAATGACACCGTAAAAGAGCGATGTAGCAAATGCTTTATCCTGCCCGGACAGTGCACATTTTTTCAGCGCACTATCCAAGATCAAGTTTGAGTAGGCGCCGCTTTTATTTAAACGCAGTAATAACTCAAACACGAACTGCCGCGCTGTCATTTTCTTCTCCCGTTAAGTAACAGTAAGCGAACCATTGTCAGCAGTGAAGATGCCATAGATGCTACATAGGTCAGCGCTGCAGCGGTGAGCACCGACTTGGCGCCGGCATATTCCTGCTCTTGTAACAACCCGCGCTCGCGAATGGTCTTAAGCGCTCGGGAAGAAGCATTAAATTCCACCGGCAAGGTGATAAGCTGAAAGAGAAAAACCGTGCTGTACAATATGATGCCGATGGTAAATAAAAATGAAAAGCTCGAAAAAATCAGACCGATAATGCACAGTGGCAGTCCGATAGAGGAACCGATATTCGCCGCCGGAATCACTTTAGATCGCACTTTAATCGGAAAATAGTTTTCCGCGTACTGACAAGCGTGCCCCGCTTCGTGGCAGGCAATACCGATTGCCGCAATTGAAGTGGAATCATACACGCCTTCCGAGAGACTAATCGTATTGGTTCTCGGGTTATAATTATCGGTCAGCTGCCCCTGCACGCGCGCAATTTGCACATTGGTTACACCGTTTGCCTGCAACAGTTCATATGCCGCCTGCGCGCCGGTAAGATTGCGTGCATTGGCAATGCGAGAAAACTTCTTATATCTGGATTTGACTAAAATCTGTGCACCCAAACATAGTGCAAACGGAATGATAATAAGCAGTAACTGCCACACCGTCACGGAATCAAATCCCAAAAAATTGCCATAATAACCGTAATACATTTTATTCAAACCTTTCGCCTACTGCAAGTTTGTGCCCTGCCAAAAATGCAGTTGTATCCATTCTTTTTTTGCCTTCTAATTGCAGTGAAGTAATGGCGTATGCCGTACCGTCACCGCACGCGACTACAAGCCGCTTGTGATTGTCAATAATGGTACCGGGTGCTGCCTGCGTTTTGCCTGCAGGCTGACCGCTGTGAATTTTTATGCGCTTACCGCCAAGAACAGCTTGTGCAACCGGCCATTCGGCAAGACCGCGCACTTTGTTGTGAATATGCTGCGCCGTATCCGACCAATCAATCGCACACAGTGAGCGGTCTATCATCGGTGCGTAGGTAGCCGCCGTATCATCCTGCGCTTCGGGAACGATGCTGTCAAATGTTTCCAGCGTTTGCATCAGTGCTTCGGCACCTAAAAGCGCTAACCTGTCAAAAAGCGCTGCTGCCGTTTCATTTTCGCCGATAGCGGTTTGCTTCTTCAAAAGCATATCACCGGTATCTAAGCCTTCACCCATCAGCATCGTAGTAACGCCGGTCACGCTGTCGCCGTTAAGAACGGACCATTGTATCGGCGCCGCGCCGCGATACTGCGGCAGCAAAGAACCGTGCACATTGATACAGGCCTTTTTCGGAATATCCAGCACCGATTTAGGGAGTATTTTGCCGTAAGCGGCAACAACCAAAAAATCCGGTTCTAACGCCTTTATCGTATCAACAGCCTCCTGCGTTTTTAAACTCTGCGGCTGAAAGACAGGCAAATTGTATTCAAGCGCCAGAGCCTTTACCTCCGGCATCACTAATTGCTTACTTCTGCCGCGCGGTTTATCGGGCTGCGTAACAACAAGCGCAATTTCATAACCGTTGTCAATGAGCGCTTGCAGGGAAGGCACCGCAAAATCGGGCGTTCCCATAAAAACTATTCTGCACATTCTATGCGCACCTCTTCAATCATATTATCTGTGAATAAGACACCATCTAAGTGGTCAAGCTCGTGGCAAAAACACCTTGCTTTAAGCCCTTCGCCTTGATAGACACACCAATTTCCGTCTCTATCCTGAGCTTTGACGGTCACTTTCATCGGGCGTTTGGTAATGCCGTTTCTGCCGGGAACGGAAAGGCAGCCTTCCACATCCTGCTGCTCACCTTCGGTTTTGGTAATTTCGGGGTTGACAAGCTCCATCAAACCGTCACCGCAATCAATGACCACCACGCGGCGCAATACACCGACCTGCACTGCGGCAAGCCCGACACCTTCCGCCTTATACATAGTGTCTTTCATATCGTCAATTAATTTGTGAAGTCTTGCATCAAACTTTTCTACTTTGCGAGATTTTTTGCGCAATATATCATCGCCGACCTTCACAATATTTCTGATTCCCATTGTTTTCCTTTCCTGTGCTTTTTACATCAAATCTACAGGGTTCACATCCGCAATAACCGTGACCGCTTTCAACTCTTTGTTTTCGCCGGCACCGACAAGCATTTGCGCAACCATCTGCCGAAACCGCGGTGAGTTCTTGCATTTGATAATCAACCTGTATCTGTACTTATTGTTTGCTTTTAGCAGCGCTGCCGGTGCAGGCCCTAAAATCATCATTTTTACATCTGTATATGTAATATTATTTAATTCTTTTAAAGTATTAAAACAATATAAAGAAGCTTTTGCTGCTGCCGCCTCGGTCGGCGCAATACACGCCACCAGGCACAAATCACAAAACGGCGGATATATCATCAGCCGGCGCATTTCATGTTCCGTTTCATAAAATGACACATAGTCCTGTTTTGCAGCCAGGCGCAATATCGGATTATCGGGGGTTGATGTCTGAATAATCGCTCTGCCTTTTTTATCACCCCTGCCGCTTCTGCCGACAACCTGCGTAATCAGAGAAAACGTGTTTTCACTGCAGCGGTAATCATAGTTATAAAGCCCCCTGTCGGCATTGACCACTGCCGCCAACGTTACATTGGCAAAATCTAAGCCTTTGGCGACCATTTGGGTACCGATTAAAATATCATAGTCCCCTTTGGCAAACGCATCAAGCATTTGCTCATGAGAAAGCTTTTGCATGGTCGTATCGGTATCCATGCGCAAAATGCGCGCTCTGCCAACCGCTCTTTGCAATTCTTCTTCAATTTTCTGAGTACCGTAACCGCTTAAAGACAGCGAAGGTTCTCCGCAGTGCGGGCAAGGCGTATCCGGGCGCAGCGTATAGCCGCAAAAATGGCACATCAGGCGGTTATTGGCGCGGTGATATGTCATAGAAACACTGCAGTTCGGGCAAGTAACCACTTCACCGCAGGCGGTACAGGAAATAAAGGTGTAAAAACCGCGGCGGTTGAGCAATAATATTGACTGTTCACCGCGCTCGAAATTCAGGCGCAGTTCTTCTTCCAAACGCCTGCTGAGAATACGCTGATTCCCCGCTTCATCTTTTTCATCGCGCATATCCGCCATAATGACTTCCGGCAAAGCGGCATCACCGTAGCGTTCGGGAATCTCGGCAAGTAAATACGTACCGTTTTGCGCTTTGGCATAGTCTTCCACAGCAGGTGTAGCACTGGCAAGCACAAGCAAACAGCGGTGATAGTTACAGCGGTATTTTGCCACTTCCAGCGCATTGTAACGCGGGCTCATTTCAGATTTATAGGTATGTTCCTGCTCTTCATCAATAATGATAAGCCCTAAATCTTTTGTCGGGGCAAACACGGCAGAACGGGTGCCCACAACAATGCTTGCTTTTCCCTCTTTGACACGCTTCCACTCTTCCATACGCTGAGAGACAGACAGGCGAGAATGAAAAATTGCCACCGCATCGCCATAGCGCCTTCTGAATATCTGCAGGGTTTGCGCGGTTAAAGATATTTCCGGTACCATTACTATCACGGATTTACCTTCACCAATCACTTTGTCAATCAGTTTAAGGTAAACCAAAGTCTTCCCGGAACCGGTCACGCCGAATAACAGCGCACATTGTGCCGCATCGCCGCGGCAATCGACAAGTGTGTCATACGCCTGCTGCTGTATTTTGCTTAAAACAATCGGCTCATTTTGCAGCGGCTCTCTGCTTTCCTGAAAAGTGCGATACACTTCCTGGTCATAATAGACAGCGATGCCCTTTTTGACCAAGGCATCCGGCACGGCCTTTGTTACACCGCAAAAGTAAATGACTTCTTTGAGTGAAGCGGCGCCGGCATCATGAAGCAAATCGGCAACCAACTGCTGCTTTTTGCTTAAAGCCGGGCGTTTTGATGCATATTCCTCTTCACTCAAGAGAAACTTAAGCATCTTTTGCGTGGCATCGCTCATATTGCGGTCTGCCTTGTTATCGCGAATAACAAAGCCTTTTTTTAACAAATGCTGCAGCACTTTACTCTCACTGTTGAGCGAGAACGCTTTCAAAATCGCCTTTTCACTCAGCGCCGTTTTGCGCTTTAACAAATACAAATATACACGCTGCTCCTCATCGGGTAAAGAAGACGCTTCACCCTCTTTTTCTTTGAGCGCATAGTATACGGCATCCGTGCGGTAATTCATTCCCTTGGGTAAAACGGTTTTGAGCGCATCAAAATAGGTGCAAAAATACCTGTTTTTTATAAAGGAAATGAGCGAGAGCATTTCAGCACTGAGATAATTCTTTTTATCTAAAAGCGCGGCAATTTCTTTTTTGCGCGCACTGTCCCCCTCAAACAGTTTGATAATCACACCCTGCCGCTTCGTGTTGCCTCTGCCGAAGGGTACCAAAACCCTGCAACCTTCAAAAGCAGTGTCACACAAATGCTGTGGCACAATATAGTCATAGAGTTTATCAAAACTGTAAGAAGTGTTATCCAGCGCTACTGCAGCAAGTAATGCCATGCTTATTTCTTAACCTCAATTTCTCTGGAGCCCTGAATGAACTCTTCAAGTGCAAGAGAAACCGGCTTCTCGGTAATGATTTCACCCTTTTCGAGCGCTTCATCGGAGATTTCTCTGGCTCTTTTGGCAGTGGCTATCACAAGCGAATAGCGCGCATTACCTTCTAAAATGGAATCTAAATTCGGATTTAACATAGTTTTAGTCCTTTCACTGTATATTGAGCACAATGTGCTATTTATTATTGATAACGAAGTAGACTTCGTCTACCGTTGTTTCCAAATCGTCATTAATAACGATATAATCGTATTTATCCTTTTCAAGGATTTCTTTTTTGGCGCGCTCCATACGGCGCTCAATCACATCGGCATCTTCGGTTCCGCGCAGGGTCAGCCGCTTTCTGAGTTCTTCAAAAGAAGGCGGTGCAAGGAAAATGGTCATCACATTTTCAAGACCTGCTTTTCTGACATTTTCAGCGCCTTCGACTTCAATATCGAGTAAAATGTCGGTTCCCTGCTCTTGTGCACTTTCCAATTCGGTTTTGGGCGTGCCGTAGTAATTGCCGTTATAAATGGTATACTCCAGCAAATCACCGGCGGCAATGCGCTTTTCGAATTCTTCGCGAGAAACGAAATAATACTCTCTGCCGTGACACTCATAGGCTCTTGCCTCTCGGGTAGTCATGGAAACAGACAATTTAAGATTGCTGTCTCTATCGAGTAATTTTGCAATCACGGTTCCCTTTCCGCAACCGGACGGCCCGGAAATTACGACAATTTTACCTTTCATATTGACTCCTCCTGCCCCATTTTTGTTTCAAGATTTTCCACACTTAAATAGGATAATACAATATGGTCACTGTCCATCAATATCACAGACTTCGTTTTTCTGCCTTGTGTCGCATCAATGAGCATACCGTTTTCTTTCCCCGTTGCAATCATACGCTTCATAGGGTTAGAATCGGGCGAAACCACTGCAATAACGCGCTCGGCATTGACCATATTGCCGAAACCGATACCGATTAATTTCATGCTGCCTTCCTTTTACTCAATGTTTTGGATTTGTTCCCTGATTTTCTCTATTTCGGATTTGATATCAAGAACCTTTTTGGTAACATTGACATCCTGACATTTCGAACCGATGGTATTTGCCTCTCGGTTCATTTCCTGCACGAGAAAATCCAACTTTCTGCCGACAGCTTCCTCACTCTCAAGCATATCGCCAAGCTGTGCGATATGGGAGCGCAGGCGCACGGTTTCTTCCGCGACTGCCACTTTATCGGCAAAAATCGCTGCTTCTGTCAAGATGCGCGCTTCATCAATTGTTGTATCTGCCAGCACTTCTTGAATGCGCTCGCTCAAGCGCGCAGTATAGTCTTTGACCGTCTGCTCACTTTGCGACTCAATAAAAGCAACATTTGCCAAAATTGTTTCGGCTCTGGAGAGCACATCTTCCTTGAGTTTTTCGCCCTCTTTGGCGCGCATGGCAATAAAGCGGTCAATCGCCTCTTGCGCAACAGGCATCACTGCCTGCCAAACGGCATCTTCATCCGCTTCGGCTTTTTTGACGGTGAGCACTTCGGGCATTCTGCCGACCTGCATCACCGAAATATCATTGCGCAAGCCGTATTCACTCTCTAAAGAATTAAGCGCTCGAATATAACCTTCTACCAGCGGTGCATTGATGACAACATCTGCCGCTTGAGCATCTATCTCCAAAATATGAACATAGCACTCAATTTTACCTCTGGCAACCTGCTCTTTGACAAAAGCTTTGAGCTTTTCTTCCAAGAAAGCATAGGAGCGCGGCACTCTCGAAGAAAAATCAAAATAGCGGTGGTTTACACTTTTGATCTCAAAAGTGATATCCAATCCGTCACGAATGGCTTGGGCTCTGCCATAGCCTGTCATACTTCTAATCATACTATTGCTTATTCGATGGAAACATCGAATGCCTTTCCATTAATTGTTACTCTGAAATTCGCAGGTTCATCGCTGTCAGACTGCGCTACTGCCTGCACTGCCGGTTCCGGTTGCTCACCTTGGTTCTCCTGCTTTTCTCTTTGCTCAAAGAACTTCAATGCAACCTGCCCGAACTGTGCATAGGAAAGCACATCTTCTTCCTGCTTAATATATTTGATATCCAATTCCCCGCGCAGTTTATCCAATTCCGGCTCAATTAAGTCGGCAGGTCTGCAAGTGATAATCTCGGCATCGCCGCAAATTTTCTCGCGGAAAGCAGGGTCAATTTCGGTCGGTGTTCTGCCATATTTACCGGCAATAAGGTCCTTGAACTCTTTTGTGACCATCTTATAACGTTCACCGGTAATGACATTAAAGACAGCCTGGGTGCCGACAATTTGGCTGGAAGGTGTTACAAGCGGCGGGTAACCGGCATCTTTACGCACGCGCGGCACCTCGGCAAGCACTTCTTCAAATTTATCGGATTTACCTGCTTGTTCCAACTGAGAAACCAGGTTAGAAAGCATCCCGCCGGGAACCTGATAGAGCAGAGTTTTCGCATCCACTGCCAACATTTTCAAGTTGAGCAAGCCGTTTTCAATATATTTTTGGCGCAGCGCATCAACATGCTCGCGAATTTTGGAAAGTGCCACTAAGTTAAGACCTGTGTCATATTCCGTGCCTTGCAATGCTGCGACCATCGATTCCGTAGCCGGGTGCGAGGTGCCGAGGGCAAGCGGTGACATCGCGGTATCCACCACATCTGCGCCGGCTTCGATACCCTTTAAGAGCACCATAGATGCCAAACCGGAAGTATAGTGCGAGTGAAGCTGAATGGGAATATCCACTGCTTCTTTGAGGGCTTTGACCAAGTCATAGGTGCTGTATGGGGTTAAAAGCCCCGCCATATCCTTAATACAGATAGAATCCGCACCGGTATCCTGAATGCGCTTGGCGTAATCCACATAATAATCAATATCAAACACGGGACCGGTGGTGTAAGAGATGGCAACCTGTGCGTGACCGCCCTCTTTTTTACAGGATTTAATTGCGGTTTCCAAATTGCGAATATCATTGAGCGCATCAAAAATACGCATGATATCAATGCCGTTTGCCACGGAGCGTTGTACAAAGTACTCAAGCACATCATCCGCATAATGGCGATAACCGAGCATATTTTGCCCTCTAAAGAGCATTTGCAGCTTGGTATTCGGGCACTTTTGGCGAATAATTCTTAAGCGTTCCCACGGATCTTCATTTAAAAAGCGTAAGCAGCTGTCAAAGGTAGCGCCGCCCCAGCACTCTAATGAATGAAAGCCGATTTGGTCTAATTGCTCTAACATCGGTTCCATATCGCCGATAGGCATTCTGGTCGCTATGAGCGACTGGTGCGCATCGCGCAGAACCGTTTCGGTAATTCCAATTCTCTTAGCCATAGTTTTCACCTACTTTAATGCGATAATAGCGGCATTGACTTCCACGCTGTCGCCTTTGTTAACTAAAATCGCATCTACCGTACCGTCAGCCGGTGCACAGATGTCGTTTTCCATTTTCATCGCTTCCAAAATGCAGAGCACATCGCCTTTTTTTACTGCTGCGCCTGCCGCCACTTTAATATCTAAAATGGTGCCGGGCATCGGTGCTTTCACAGTTGTAGCGCCTGCGCTTGCACTCGCTTGGGGTTTCGCGGGAGCGGCCTGCGCGGGTGCAGATGCCGCAGCAGGTGCAGCACCTGCCTCTTCCACAGTGACATCATAGCTTTTACCGTTTACGGTAATCTTGTAGTTTTTCATGCTTCTATCCTCACTTTTGCATTAATTTGTATCGTTACATCGGCAAGTGCCCTGTAAAACTTTCGGCACCTTGCCGCAATAGCCTGTTTCATTCTTTTCAAAACGCATGGTTTTGAGGGTTTCTTCCATTGCTTGTCCGACACTGTCGGGAATGTAGAACAAGTAACCGCTGCGATTAGCGGCATAAGCGCCTACCGCGCGAATGAGCAGTTCCGGTATGAGCGGGTCGTCATCATCAAACGAAGCTGCAAGCAACTCTACCCGGTAGCCATCCAGTGAAAACACGCATTGCGCATTCACACTCTCGTCGGCACCGATGTAAGCATGAATTTGCGGGGTATACGCCACACCATAGTGCCGACACAATTCTTCTAATTCACCCGCCTCTTCCACGGGCAATAATTTTATCATTTTCTCACCTGTTTCATCTGTGCTTTTTGTGCAATGGCGGGACCTGCCAACTTTTTAATCTCTTTTGTTTCGAGATGCCGCCACTGCCCGACGGGCAAACCGCCCAGTTTCACATCCCCTTCCGCCGTTCGCTTTAAGCGAATGACTTGTGTACCGATGCTTTCGCACATTTTTCTGATTTGCCGGTTTCTGCCTTCGGAAATAATAAATTCCAAAAACATTCTGTCTTCCTGCTTTTCCAAAACCTTTACCATACAGGGAGCAGTCTTCTTACCGTCAATCTCCACGCCGGTTTCAAGTTTTTTGAGTAGATACTCTTCCACCACGGGCTTAACGGTCACTTTATAAGTTTTGCGCACACCGTGCGACGGGTGTGTGAGCGCATTGGTAAATTCCCCATCATTGGTTAAAAACAACAATCCTTCCGACTCTTTGTCGAGCCTGCCGACAGGATAGAGCCTGGCATCGATGTCTTTGACCAATTCATTGACACACTTTCTGCCCAACTCATCCTTGGTTGTTGTCACATAACCGCGGGGCTTGTTGAGCATAATGTAATACAGGTCATCATTTTTGACAATCTTTTTGCCCTGCACGCTTACAATATCCTTTTTCGGATTGATTTTCTGCCCGATAAAGGCTTTATGCCCATTGACCTTCACTTTTCCGGCAGCAATGAGTTCTTCGCTTTTGCGCCGTGAAGCAATGCCGTTATCCGCCATGTATTTTTGAAGCCGCACTTCTAAATTTGCCATATTCTTTTATTCTTTCCCAAAAATTTTTGCGCACCTTCAAAATCGGTGCATCATCCGCACTGCGCAGCGGTATGCGCTCAATGACTGTGTCGCGATAGGTAATAACCACTGCAGCCACTTCTTCTCCCCGCATGACAGGTGCGTAGAGAAAATGCGGTGCTTCAATCTGCATTTTTATATATCGCGCATAGTGTTTGGGCACTCGAATGCTCACATTTTTTAAAAGGAAAGCAATCTGCTCTTTCTTGGAACCGACAACCGCTACTCTTTTACGCGCAAAGCCGAATACAATCTCTTCGGATTGTGCAAATCCGTAGTCGAGTAAAGCGCGGTGATCATCCCAATCGTTACTGTCGGAAAGCGTAACGGCAATGAGTGTTTGGCTGTGCCGCCTTGCCGCACTGACTAAACACCTGCCTGCTGCCTGCGTGTAGCCGGTTTTTACACCGATACAACCCTTATACTCGCTTAAAAGCCGATTGTGATTATGTAGCGGCACACTTTTTTTCGGCGACAAAAACGCAATGGTATCATCCGCTGTAGAACATATGCGCGCAAATGTTTTATTCTTAAGCGCATATACCGTTAAGCGCGCCAAATCCAATGCGGTGGAATAGTGCTTTTCATCGCTCAACCCCGCAGGATTGGTGAAATGCGTATTTGCAAGCCCCAGTGCTGCCGCCTTTTGATTCATCAGGCGCACAAATGCTTTTTGTGAGCCGGCAACAGCATTGGCGAGCGCATGCGCCGTATCATTGCCGCTGACAAGCATCAAAGCTTTCAGAAGTGCCTCCACGCGCAGCCGGTTGCCTTTTTGCACACCCAAAGCGGACCCCTCTACTGCCGCATCGGCAGCAGTAACGGTATAGACGCTGTTTAAATCGGCGTTTTCAAGCACGATGACAGCTGTCATAATTTTAGTGGTGCTTGCCATCGCGCGCCGCTCATTTTCATTTTTTGCAAAGAGTGTAATACCGGTTGCCGCATCGAGAAGAACCGCCGCTGCAGCATCTACGTCAACAGCGTGTGCCGCAAGTATACCCGGCAGTGCCAATGATAGGCACAATATCCACAACACCAATCGTTTCACATATATCACCAAGGTATTATATGTAAAGCGGGCTTGTTCTTATTCGGCAGTTGCTTCCTCTTTTACTTCTGCTGTTTCTTCGGAACCGCCCTTCAAGGAACCGATAGTCTCCTTGACCTTATCAATCAAATCGGGTGCCATGGTCAAAGCTCTGTCAAGACCGTTGTTATACTTCGAGGAAACCTCTAAGATGCGCACGCCGGCTTCCGATACAATCAGAAAAGCTAAAGGCTGCAATGTCACACCGGCACCGCCGCCACCGGCAAACAAATCCTTATTGGTTTTGGTCGGCAAATCCGAACCGCCGCTGGCAAAGCCGTAGGTTACCTTGGATACGGGAAGAATGGTGACTTCACCAACCACGATGGGCTGACCGATGACCGTGTTGACATCGACAACATTTTTGATTTGGTTAATGGTTGCTTCTAATTTTGCACTTGCTGCATTAGACATAGTTTTACACCGCCTATCTTAAAATTTTCATTATTTGTATTTTTCAACCGCTTTTATCACGCCGTGACATCACCGGTTTGTTGACTTTTATTGGCTGCTACCGCTTTTTCGCGGCGTATTTTTGAGCGCGCTTTGATACGCGCATTAATTTTCTTTTCGCGCTTCAAAATCTGCAGGAAATCTTTGAGCGCACCGAGCGCCACTGCAATGAGTGCAAGCAAACGGTAGGACATGTGAATATATATTTCCTGCGTATCCTCGCTTCCGGTATAATCGGGAATAATGACAATGTCATGCTTTTTGACCTGTGCGGCTTTGTTGATCACACCGATGCTTGGAAAGAGCGCCGTACTGATGGCTCCGAATTTAATCGCTGTGTCCGCAGCATCTTTGCCGGTCACACCGTAATGCACCACCAATTTGCGAATGATGAAATGTTTCATCAGCCCGCCGCCAAACTTGGCAAGTAAAGAAGAGAATTCGCTGAGTAAATCAACAGCACCGTCAAACCCGCGCAATTCCAAAACCTCTTGAAATACATTTGGCTTGGTTTCCTTCGGTGTTTCTTCTTCCTCTTCCTTTTTCTCTTCCGGTTCTTCTTCCTCCGGCTTTTCTTCTTTAGGCTTCTTTTCTTTTTTCTGCATATTCTTAAACTTATCCAGCAACTTTAGAATATTCAGTCGAATGAGCCCTAAACCGGCTATGAGCTTAAACTCACCATCATATGCAATGATAATATGAACGCTTTGCCAGAAGAACAGAAATATGAGAGCAAAAATAATCAGTAATATTTTCCACCACATAATTTACTCCTCAGTCGAGTTTTGTTCTAATGCTTCATTTAAGGTAATTTGATTTTCGCTGCCGTCGTTCGGCACTTCCTTTTCAGGCAGTTCCGGCAAGTCCTCTAAACTTTCCAAACCGAAACAGCGCAGGAAATTCTCGGTTGAGCCGTAAAGCAACGGTCTGCCCGGCAAGTCCAGCCTGCCTTTTTCTTCAATAATTGCTTTCTCGGTAAGCGAGCGCAGCACTGCCGAACAATCTACCCCTCTGACCTGCTCAACGAAGGCTTTGGTCACCGGTTGGTTATAGGCAACAATAGCCAAAACTTCCAATGCTGCCTGTGAGAGCGGCGTGTTCTTTTTTAACTCCAAGAGGTTACGAATAACCTCAATATATTCCTTGCGGGAGCACATCTGAAAACTCTCGCCGAGTTTTAAAATGCAAAGCCCGCTGTGTCTACTCTCGTATTCTTTCTGCAAAGAGCCGACAAGCTCTGAAACTTCTTGCGGTTTTATTTCCAAAACCGTAGCGATTTTTTCCGCCTCAACCGGTTCGCCTGCCGCAAAAAGCATCGCTTCAATCGCAGATTTATTACTGATTGCCATTTTCGTTTTCTCCTGCTAATGCCGTTATCTGTGTGTCCGCACCGTCGCCGTCAATATATATCTTTTTATCTCTGGCAAGCTGCAAAATTGCCAAAAATGTAGCGACCAGTTCGGAGCGGTCTTCGCTGGCGTAATACAGTGCTGTTAATTTCATTTTACCTTTCTTAAAGAGCTTGCGCATCACATAGGAAATGCGCGCGTGCACCGGCACAATGCGCCGCTGCACAATCGGCTGGAAAGATTCTTTCGGCGGCGGCAGTCTGCGCTTGCCTTTGCCGACCGCATACATATAAGCCGTGGTAATTTCAAAAGGCTCGTGCACGCCGTGGTAGGTTTTGTCGACCTCAATTTCTTCCGGCTGTTTAACAAAGTAGCCAAATCCCTCCGTCATCTTCGATAGCTTTTCGGCGATGAGTTTGCACTCCTGATATTCCATCAGTTCGCCTTCCAGCTCGCGCTTGAGCTCATCCGCTTCATCGTGCACCGGCAGCAGCGATACGGTTTTGATATAGATAAGGCGCGAAGCCATATCCACAAATTCACTCGCCGTATCCATCTCATCGTTTTGCTGCATCTGCCGCACCGCTTCGATGTACTGCTCCACCAAATCGAAAATGGGGATGTCGTGAATATTCAGTTTATGCCGGTTGATTAAGTGAAGGAGCAAATCCAAAGGTCCTTCAAAATCAGCCACTCGATAGGATATTTCCATATAGTCCCCTATTTCACACCAAAGATAAGAAATGCCAAGTTAATAAATCCGTTTGTAATTACACTTTCCAACCAATGAATCGGGTAGAATAAATCAATGTTAAAGCGATTTAAAATCATCGCTAAAAGCATAAAGCCCATTAATCCGTTGCGGATAAAACGATCATATTGAAAAATTTTAAAATAAATTCTATCCGGCAATAATCCGGCTGCAATACGTGAACCGTCAAGCGGCGGAATCGGGATCAAGTTGAAGACAGCAAGCACCACATTAATTTGAATGAGCACGGCACATGCCTGTACGATTGTCACCCACATATCGGTATGCGGTGCAAATTTATATATTGCGCCAATGACCAGTGCACTCAGAAAGGCCACCAGCAAATTCGAGAAGGGTCCTGCTGCCGCCGTAATCACGGTACCGACTTTTCGCGAGGTCTTTGTAAAATTGCGCGGATTAATCGGCACAGGCTTCGCCCAACCGATACCGACAAGTAAAAACATTAACGTACCGAACAAATCAAAAGATGCCAACGGATTCATCGTGAGCCTGCCTGCGTTCTTGGCAGTGTTATCACCGAGTTTATACGCTGCTAACGCGTGGGCATATTCATGCACTGGATTGATGCAGAACACGACAAACGCCAATACCAGCAAGTTAATCAGTGCTGTTTTGAAATCGCCGGATAAAAGATAGGATATAATCATTGCTGTTCCTTTCTGAAAATCACAATTCTTGCTATGTTATTATAGTCACTGACTGTGCGCACATAGCGCAAATCCTTAAATATTTCTTTGAGTGCGCTTTCCTGCCCTTCACCGATTTCAAGAGCCAACCAGCCGCCCGGTTTGAGCAAATCGGTATAGTTTGAAGCAATCGCGCGGTAAAAATCCAATCCGTCTTCCCCGCCTGCCAGTGCCGCAAAGGGTTCTTGCTGCACTTCCGTCTGCAGGGTTTTGACTACAGCATCTTCAATATATGGCGGGTTGGAAAGAATACAATCGGCTTTTTCCCAATCTGCACCGGGTGCTTGGGTGATATCCCATTGCAAAGCCTCGAGCGTTTCGGCGCTGTTGAGTGCAATGTTCTTTTGTAGCACTTCGAGCGCCTGCGGGTATTTTTCAACGGCATACACTTTTGCGCCGGTGAGCTTAGCAACACTGATTGCCACACAGCCGCTGCCGCTGCAAAGGTCATACACAACAGAGCTTTGTTGAATGCTATCAAGCAGGCATTCGACAAGCAATTCCGTTTCCGGTCGCGGAATGAGCACGTTTTCATTTACAATGAAAGGGTTGCCCATAAATTCCCACTTGCCTAAAATGTATTGCAGCGGTCGGTGCGCTAAGCGCTGCTCGACAGCTGTTTCAAGCGCTTCTTCGGGGATGCGCTCTACCTCTTTATCGAGATAGATATCACTCAAAGTCAAACTGCAAAAGTGCTGCAATAAGCACCTCGCTTCAAAATCAGCGCAATCACTCACCGGTGATAAGCGCTCGGTAAGCGCTTTGGCAAGTTCGCCTGCTCTCATATGCTGTCATCCTCAGGGTTATCGGTAATCACCGCCTGCAGGGATGCAATGCCGATTTCGATGATGGCATCCTCCGAGGGTTCTTTGGTGGTCAATCGCTGCATCCAAAGCCCGGGTGCGGAAACAATTCGAACTAAGATGTTGTCATGCTTTCCCGCATACTTAATCAGTTCATAACCGATGCCCATCATAAACGGCAGCAGTAATATCTTAATCGCTATCCACAGCATTCTGGTCTGCACGATAAAATCAGGCATCACATACGAAAGAATGGTAGAAAAAATAATACTGACAATCAATATCATAAAGATAAAGCTTGTGCCGCAGCGCGGGTGAAACCTGATTTGCTTTTTGACATTTTCCACTGTCAGCGGCAAGCCTTTTTCATAACAGAAAATTGTCTTGTGCTCGGCACCGTGGTACTGAAAGACACGCTGAATATCTTTCATTCTTGAAATTAAAAGAATGTAAAGAATAAAAATTATCATTCTCAGCACACCTTCAAACAGTGCTTTAAACGGTGCTAACGCGGAAGCGGCCAGTATGCTATTGATGACATCGCCTTTTGAAAAGAGTAAGCCGAAGTTTTGGAACATCCAGCCAAAGCCTTTTGCCGCGCCTACACTGATTGCCTGAAACAGGAAAGTCGGCATCCAGAAAAACAGCACAAAGGCAAGTAATAAACCGAGCACCATGCCGACCGTTGAGACAATACTCATCACTTTATCGCCAAAATGCTTGACTAACCATTTATCGAACTTAGATAACTCTTCCTCGTTAATGTCATCATCAATCCCCTGCTTTTCGGCGCTGAGCATCATCGCTTTATAGCCCAAGAGCATCGAATCAATAAAATTGACAAAACCGCGAATAATCGGCACTTTAAAAAATTTGGTTTTGGCGGAAATGGGTTTGTAATCAATAAACTCGGTTTCCACCGTGCCGTCAGGCAGGCGGCAAGCGACTGCGCTGCCTTTCGGTCCACGCATCATTATGCCTTCAATTAAGGCTTCGCCGCCCACAGAGGTCTTTCTGAGAACCTCACATTCTTGTTGCTTTTTCATACACATCCTCTAATCTAAACCCAGAGGCAGGGTGATTTTAACAATCGTGCCCTCTCCGAGTGTACTTTTAATATCCAATGTGCCGCCATGGCGAACAATGATTTCATCTGCCACAGCCAAGCCGATGCCGTTGCCGTGCACCCTGTCATTGGCTTTAAAGAACTTTTCTTTCACGCGCGGTAAATCTTCTTCGGAAATGCCGCAACCGTTATCTCTGACAAAGATAACGAGTTCCTCGTCTACAATGTTAGCGTGAATATCAATTAAACCGCCTTCATCGGTATACTTAATTGCGTTGCCGATAACATTGACAAATGCCTGCTTAATCCTATCGGCATCCCCCTTACACATTGCCGGGATATCCGGTGCATCATAGAGAAACTGTTTACCGTCTCTGCGCGCGGTTTCACCAAACACCAGTGCAATTTCATCAAGCTCCGCAAGCACATCAATCGGCTCTTTCTTTAAAATGAAGGTGTCTTGCTGCACTCTGGAAAAATCAAGCAGTTCCTCCACTAAGCCTTTCAATCGCTCCGACTCATTGACAATAACCTGCAACCCTTTTTTGTTCAGTTCCGGGTCAACATCTTCCATACTGATGAGGGTCTCTCCCCAACCGCCGATGGCAGTCAACGGTGTACGCAACTCATGGGAAACGGTGGTGATGAATTCATTTTTCATCTTATCAATTCTGCCCAGCTCTGTTGCCATGTACCCCATGGAGTCATACAACTCTCCGATTTCATCCTTACGGTTGTATTCGGGTTTAACATCAAAATCGCCCTTCGCAATCGAAGCTGCCGTATCTTTAAGCGCTTTAATAGGCGAAGTAACGGAACGTATAAAGGACTTATTAAAAGAGAACAACAACGCCGCCACACAAATAATCAAAAAGATAACCGAAAGCATAATTAAAAATACTTGTGTGTTAAGCTTTGTTAATGATGTAATATACCTGACTGCACCAATACGTTCACCATTTTCGTTCTCAAGAAGGTTGGTCACTGCCATCACCGACTCGGAACCGTTCATTTTTCCTTTCCACTCACCTCTGCCTTCGGCGGAATTAAGAGCTAACTCATAGTCCGGCATTTTGACAGCATTATCAATCAAAAGGCCGCTTGAAGAAATGAGCGGTTTTCCTGCTGCGGAAATAATCCAAACCTCCATTTTGTCGGAATAGCGAAAATTATTGGTAAACTGTATCGCCCCGTTGGTAAAAGAACTTTCCGAATCTGTGTAAGAAGAAAAGTAAGCATCCACCGTATCGGTATGTAAAGAGTTGATACGCTCTCTAACAGCATTGGTATAAAACATGTTAATAATAACCGTTAATGCCACGGAAAAAATCACAATAAATACAAGCACGGCAATCAAAGCGGTTTTTTCCCAGCGCGTTTCCAAAGAAACGGGGTGCAGTGTTTGCTCAATCTTTTTGCTTAAATTCAGTTTTTTTGTAGACTTTAATTCTTGCAAATCCTCACTCACTTAATCCACTTATAGCCTAATCCCCAAACTGTCATTAAATGTTGCGGGTTGGAGGGATCGTCTTCCACTTTCATGCGCAAGCGGCGAATGTTAACATCCACAATCTTGTCGCCATAAAAGCCGTGACCCCAAATTTTCTCTAAAATATCATCTCTATCTAACGCCGCGTCGGGGTTTTTGAAAAAATACTCCATCATTTGGAATTCCACTTGGGTTAATACAATGGGATTTCCGTCTTTGGTAAAAGTGCGGTTCTTTGTGTTGAGCGTAAATCTGCCCAAAGTAATTTCATCTTCATCGGAAGCCGGAGCAGCATTCATACTCACTCTGCGGTACAACACATCCACCCTTGCCATTAATTCGGCAGGTGAAAAAGGTTTGGTGACATAATCATCGGCACCCACCATCAAACCGGTTACTTTATCAATCTCCTGTGTTTTGGCGGTCAGAAAAATAATGCCGATTCCCGGTGAACGCTTTCTGAGCTCTTTACACAAAGCCAATCCGTCCATTTCCGGCATCATAATATCTAAAATGGCAACATCAAAATCACCGCCTGCACTTTCATATAGTTCCAAAGCCTCTTTTCCGTTGGAAGCCTCGGCAGTTTGGTAACCGCCTCTTTTCAGGTTAATAACTATAAAATCTCGAATGGTCGCTTCATCTTCCGCTACTAAAACTCTTTTCATATGAACCTCCTAACGATTATTTATAATACAATCTGTAATTTCATTTTTTGAAAGGGATAAATCGGAATCGGAAGAAATCAATTTCACACCGTATATCGTTCCGTAATAAATTGTCAGCTTATCATATTGCTTACTGAGTGTTTGCCATTCTGAAATATCCGATACGACTAAATCAAAAAGTTTCTCCGGTTCGCCGCTGCGTATATCATAGAATGACCACACCTTTCCCTTATGACTGACCGCAACCGCATTTTCCCACTGTTGCGGATAAACAAAAACCAATTCATCGGAGCAAATACCGCTTGCTATATTGACATAATCTTTAAACTCAAACTGTTTCCAGTCGGTTAATTCCACATACTGCTCAGCGGCTTTTCCGGCAGCAAAAGGTATTTCGATAATACCGTCATTATTGATATCGCTTGAGCAAACAGTTCCTTCTCTGTAGGAAACAACCTCTTGTGCCTCTTTGGCATAAGTCGGGTTTTCAAGAGCTGCGGCGGTTTTGTTCCAATAAATGATTTCCGTTATCATATTCTCGGCTTCAACTACGCCATCTAAATAGAACACGTTGGTACCGCTGACATTCTGTAGCTGAAGCTGCCTGTAATCACTCACTGCAGCCACGAGCTGTGCCGTATCAATAACTTTTAACTTATTATCTACAAATTCATACACCGTTGCGGTTGCAGGGCTTGTTTCATCGTTAAATGTATTCTTAATCAAAAGAATTTCGTTTCTGCCTTCTGCACATACATCCGCTACGCACATTTTTGTATAAATAACAGAGTCACAGGTTTCGACTTGGGTTTCGCCATTTTTGTTGCTGACTCCGTATACACTCAAAGTGTTATTATCTTTGCTGTCAAACATATTCCAACCGACGACGATTTCGGGAACGGAATCATAATTTAAATCGCCGAAAGAAAACTCCAAGACATCGTTACCCTTTCCCTTTATCGGTTCGCTTGCCAGCCACTTCGAATCGCTTTTGAGCAGTACACTCATATAGATTGCCGAAGTATCATCATTTTTTATGCGGTAAAAAGCAACCGCATCGTTTTCACCATCGGTATTCAAATCCAAATACGTAATGGAAGTGGTATACTCACCTTCGTTTGGTGCTTTCAAAATAATACCATCGCCCAAAGACTTCTCGATGACATTTTGAATGTTTTTATAATCGCCTGCCGCTTCGGGAGGATTCATCAAACTTTCGGGGGATTGAGAATTGGTAATGACAATAATCAGCAATGCAAATGCAGCAACTGCCAAAATAGCATATATTGCCTGGCGTACTCTCAATTTCAAAAGCCTTTTCCTCCTATTTTAATATTATTAAAATATATTATAACATAAGAAGTATAAAAATCAAGATTATTATTAATATTTATAACTTACAGCAACAAAAAAACACCGAGAAACAATCTCGGTGTTTAAAATAAACGAATTATGCGATATCGGCTTTAATATAATACGAGCCTGTCACCCATATTCCTTCCCCGTTGTTAACTTTAACAGTCACTTCCATTTTTTGATTTTTGCCGGCTTTGACATTGTCATCCACCTTTACAATTGCCGAAATATCAGAAGCCGAAATATCATCTACCGTATCGGTTAATCCCGCAACGGTTACTGTAAATTCAGCATCTGTTACTTTTGCATTAAAAGCAGTCGCATTCACTATCTCGATTTTAGAAGCCGGTAAAGTGATGTCTTTCGATTTAAACGAAGATAAATCCACACCCACATCGATGGAACTGATCTTGCTCTTGACAACAATACCCGCCAGCGAAGAGACATCAAAATTGAACGAATTCTTAGTGTTGTTCAGTTCAGAAAAATCAATCGTTCCGATAACAACACTTTTCATTTTATCAATCGTTGCCGCTTCGCCTGCAATATTCATATTATTGACAGAGTAATGCACATCCAAATCATCGATTGAGATGCCGTCAGGCATATTGGTGAACTCAACACTGACAGGCAGGTTTGCCAACTTAAATACCGGTATGGTAATGGTAAAATCATCGGATTTATCAATTTCAATATTTTGAATTTCATTACCGTACTGGTCGATGGCAACAATCGTTGCTTCATATGTTTTGGTCTTAGTTAGTTTCTCATCAATCTCCGCTTTGGCAAGTATTTTGTCAATCTTGGAGACCTCTGTCGAAGGACCATGTGCCAACAGCTTATCTTCCGACAAAATGACAGTGCCTAACTCATATCCCGAGGGCACGGAAGGCTCAGTCGATAAGTCGGGCGTTACGGCGACTTTCACTTCCTTATAGGTGTCAAAATACACTTCCACGGAAAGCGTGTTAGTGCTTAGAATTTGGAAGTCTTTTGTGCTGTCAATTGAAACGGAAAGCGGCAAAGTGTGTTTGCCCGCCGTATTGACATCCAGCGTAGATGCAGTCACTTTTATGTCGTCGACATTTACTGTACCGATAACGGCTTTTTTACCCACAATCGTAACCGTAACGGCAGAATTTGAATATTCGCCGAACTGCTGTAAATTAAACTGTTTTGGCACTGTCATAGAGTCCATTTGAATGGGCACTTCAATGCTTTTCTCCTGCTGCTCACCGCCATACATGGAATAGCCAAGCCAAATCGCAAAAGCTAAAATCAGTGAAACAACGAGCACAAACTTGTTGTTGTCAAACAGTGCACCTAAACTGAATTTTTTAATTTTATTCATCTTTTTTCCCGCCTTTCTTTGATTTTAAAGACGAGAACAGTGTTTTCTTTTCCTCGTTGTTTTCAATATTAAGCGCTTTGAGCAAGCATTCTCTTAATTCGGCAGAAGTGACATCATGCTCAATTCTGCCACGGTTGACAAAGGAAATAGCACCTGTTTCTTCGCTGACAACAACGACCGCCGCATCGGACTGTTCGGTGATGCCCACCGCAGCCCTATGCCTGGTACCGAACTTAGAATCCATATTTCTGGTATCGGTCAAAGGCAGAATACAGCCGGCACTGGCAGCCTTTCCGGAACTGATGACAAGCGCACCGTCATGCAGTGGTGACTTCGGATAAAAAATATTTCTTATTAAAGCCGAGCTGACATCCGCATTGATTTTTGTGCCGGTTTTCATCACTTCGCCAAGCATGGATTTTCTTTCAAACACAATAAGTGCGCCGATTTTATCATCACTCATTTCCGAGCAGGCGCTGCACACGGCATTAATGGCGTTTACGGTAGAAGCGCCGGAATATTGCTTTTGTGAAAAAATCTTAAATACGGATGTTCTACCCATTCTCTCCAGCACATTTCTGATTTCCGGCGTAAAAAGGATGATAATGATAACAAGGGCACTTGAAAAAATCGTTTCAAAAATCGACTTCATTACGGGCATATCGCAAATAATCACAGCAATATAAACAACAAATAAAATTGCAAGCCCCTTCACAATTTGCACCGATCTGGTTTTGCGAATGAGTTTCATTAATTCATACAATATTAATGTGACAAGCAGGATATCTAACGTATCCTGCACAGGGCGGTAGCTGGATAGTACCGCAATCACTTGATCAAAGAATGAAGATAAAGCAGTCATAATATCTCCCAAATATATAGTTATTGATATTATAACACTTTTTTATGTTATTTAAAAGTTTTAAATCAATTTTTTTATGCAGCTGATTGCACAATTTATCTCCTTTTCAGTTGTGAAAAATGACGGAGAAATACGCACCGTACCGCATGCATCGGTGCCGATTTTACGATGGGCTAACGGTGCACAGTGCAGCCCGGCGCGCACACAGATGCCCTGTTGAGCAAGTTTTTGTGCAACGATTTCACCGGGCACATCTGCAATATTAAAGGACAACACAGGCGAAAACTGGGCTAATTGCTCATAATTGACGTAACAATTTATCTCACTGCAATGGCAGAAACTGTCATAAATATGCAATATGATATCTTTTTCACTTTTGTGTATATTTTCTCTGCCGGTTCTATCAATAAAATCAATTCCTGCGCCTAAAGCAATAATTCCGCTGACATTGGCAGTGCCGCTTTCCAACCTGTCCGGCATAAAATCAGGCTGAACGGCATTTGCAGATTGAGAACCTGTCCCGCCTTCAACCAACGTTTCCAGTTTGGAACCGTTGCCGATTAATACACCTAATCCCATCGGCGCAAATAAACCTTTGTGCGCTGCAAGACATAAATAATCAATATGAAACGCCTGCTTATCCATCAAAAGTATTCCCCCGCTCTGTGCGGCATCTACTGCAAAAATAATGCGGCGCTCTTTACAAATCTTTCCGATTTTTTGAAGCGGCAGGCTAACTCCTAACACATTGGAAGCGTGGGTACAAAAAACTAACTTTGTATGATCATTTAAACAACCGAGAAAAGATTCTATCGTTTTTTTCTCATCATAAAAATCAGATGTAAATGTATCGTATGTTATCTTACTTTGTAGCCTTAATTTTTCCAATGGTCTAAGCACGGCATTATGCTCTAAATCCGAGATGACCACGTGGTCCCCCTCTTTTAAAATTCCTTTTATCACAGTATTGATTGCTTGTGTGCAATTGGCAGTAAAACAAACATTTTCACATTGTTTTTCGCCGAAAAAAACTGCCGTCTTTTCTCTGACTTCAAAGATTTTTTCTGCTGTTAGCAACGCATTATCATAGCCTCCTCTCCCCGGGTTTGAATGGTAGTATTTTATCGCCTTTTTATAAGCTTCAAAAACCTCCGGTGGTTTCGGGTAAGAGGTAGCACTGTTATCAAGATATATCATTAGCGGTAACTGAAATGATTTTTATACCCGCTTGCTTCAAATACAGCAACGCAGGCTCTCTCTCGCCGACAAATACAACACTATAGCCGCAGCCGTCACCTTTTTTTATTTGCACAGCGCGTTTTATTGCAGCATGAATTCCATTGTTTAAAAGCACTTTCTTGGCTTTTTGGGCATTGGTTACAGAGCCGACTTTCACTCGAATTTCAGCCAACAAATCACCTCTTTGTTAAAATTGAGTCATTTCTAACTCCATTTATTCTATGCGCAAATGGGACAAACTGACAAATAAGGGTTTGCGCGTTCTTTGAACGCGCAAACCCTTATTTGTCAGACTACAGAATACAGAGCACAGAATACAGATAGGCTATCGCCCATATCCTTTATAAGTATAGACGAAGCCCACTCATCTCTGTTGTCTGTCATCTGTAAACTGTTAACTGCAGCAAATCCTTTTGTCTAAAAAAATCCCCGCACAAAAGTGCGAGGATTTTTTTTAGAAACTATAAGCCGAATTTTTCGGTCAGGTATGCTTTGGTGCTCGGGCTCTCATACGGATTATTAACCGCACACTCAGCGATATATTTCGCTGTCCTCGAAGAATAGGAAGCATCATAAACCGTGACTTCAATGCCATCAAGTTCGTATGTAATATAACTTCTTGCTGCATAATGCGTATTCCAGTTATTTCTTCTGAGCTTCAACACAAGATTAAATGTATATACATCGCCATCATCCGATGCATGGATAGAATACTGACCATCAAACATTGAGAACTTTGTCACATACATGCCGCCCTCTACGAGTTGGTCAACATTAATCGGTGTGTTGTCATTCGGTTCAGCACCGCCGTTAAGATATTTAGTTTGTGTATACACAAAACCGAAGTCGGTTACTTCCGCGCCGTCAGGCACATTGCAGGAGGCAGTAAAACGAACATCTTGATAATCACTTGCCGCTGACTCGCCTTTGATTCTCAAAGAAGCACCGCGGTTGCTGTAGTTATAGCCGTCAAAACTGAATCTATTAAATTTCGGGCTTGCAAAGATGCCGGAATCAATCATATTGCCGCAGTTAGAACACAGCAATGAATAAGAACCGTCTACACCGTCTTTCGGTGCAGTTACCAAACTGTGCGCACCGCTCACATGCATCTCAACTTTAAAGTCTTTAACACTATCCAGCACCGCTGCAGCAGCATTGGTGCCCGCATTGTTGGTCTGTGCGAGTTCAGACAATTCCTGCGCCTGTGTATAAGCATCGGCATAATTTGCAATCATATCTGCTGCATGGCAGAACGCATCACCAAAGTCCTGCAGCATTTCGTAATTGGCAATAAATTGCTCAATTTGCTGTACCTGTTCTTCGGTAGCAATACGATCTAATTTTGCCATTTCCGCTTCAAATTCTGCGACCAGAGCATCATATTCCGCCTGATCAAATACCGAGAATATCTTGGTTAATTCACCGGCATCATACTTTGCATCAAACCAATCAACAAACGCATTAATGGAGTTTTCGGTATACATGCCGTCCCATTCATCGACATGTGTTTCCACTTCGTTAATATCTTGGGCTAACTGCGTACTTTCGATAGATTTGGCATAGTAAACCATGGTGATATCCTTCTCGCCTTCACAAAGATATTCCGAAGAAATACCTTGATAGTAATAGCGGGAAGCATACTCTTTAAAGGTGCTGTCAGGCTGCGGTTCAAAGTGATAACCTTTAACCGTGTAGGTGCCGTCTGTCAAAACAGCGGTACCGTCTTCCACTTCACCGTAGGTTGCGGTTTTGTTGTAGGTTTCCAGATAGTTGTGAATAATATCGTTGTCAATCTCCTCTGTACCGGAAGGAGTGAGCATCTTGTGGTACACATGCATATTATAGGACTTGTACTTCAAGTTTCTCATCGCCGCTTTGAGGTTATTGACAATGATTTCCACATCGGTTTGCTTGGAAGGATTCGCAGTAGCTGAAGTCGTATCCAAATTTCTCGCAGCGCGCAACTCACTGCCGACCGCTTCATCTACATTGACAAATTGACCTGCCGGAGCTACTTCCGCATAGAGTGCCAGCAATGCATTCAGATCGGAAAAATCGATATTCCAATAATCAAATGTGTGCTCGTAAGTCCCGCTGGTGGTCATAGTCGGCATATAAGCATCGGAGTGCTTGTTGCAAGCATCTGCATAAGCCGCCTTGAATTTGAGCGCGTTGGAAGATCCGTTTTCGAATACATAAAAGTCTACCGAAGTTTCTTCAATTGCCGTAGTAATATCGCCCACATGTTTGTTGTGAATCAAACTGTAGGTGCCGTTTGCCACGGAAGAATTCACTAAGTTGTTAAACGCAGAGTTTAACTGTGTTTTCGCTGTCGAAACCTTATACTGGCTGGTCTTATCCACACCGCGCTGCTCAAGAGCAGTTTTCATGGCGGAGGAATTCATCGAAGCGTAGTTCGAATACGCGGTTGCGCTGTAGTAACAGGAAAGCAGATTCTTTTGCAAGCAAGTATTAATCTGGCTCTTCAACTCTGTCTTGTTGTATGCATAAATATTCAGCGGTAAAGTAAAGTAAGCGGAACCGCTGCCCCATGCGTGAATCTGCATATGGTCAAGATACAAAGTTGCAGGCGCATCCACTGATGTGGAACCGGTAAAGATGGTACCGTTGAAATTCTGCGTTTTTGTCACGCCGACACCCTTACCGAGGTCTAAGCCGACTTTTTCTTTATGTGCGGAAGTATAAGCGCCCGGTTCGGCATTAAAAGCAAATGTACCGGAATTATTATAGGAACCTGTTAAATAATATGGCCCTAAGTAATCATCCTGATCTTGGAAGTAATACTGGTGGTTTTTCCGGCTCGTAAAGAAGAAACGCATACCGGCATCTTGATAAGTATTGATTCTGCTTCTGTCAACATAAACATTGACACCCCACATATATTCATCCGGATCGGTATGTAAATACATCGGCGTGGTTTCCTCAAAAAGAACCGAATGGTTGGTAGATTCCAACCTGACATCCATATTAATCTCACTATACATAAAGCCGCCCGCTTGATAGACAACGCCGGAAGGCGCATAATTATAATTGCTGTAAACCAGCGGAATAGCACTGCCTGCAGTCAGGCTTTCAAGAGAACCGGTCGCTGCATCATACAAACCTTCTAAAGTGTATGTAGCAGTCACATCAAGTGTATAGTTTGCGCTTGCCGACTTTAAGTCAAGTAACTGTATGTTTGTACTTGCACCTGCTTCCAAAGTCAAAGTACTGGAAGAAAAATTGACTTTATCATTCGCAGTTGAAGCAAGTTTGATGCTGGCTTTTCTCGAAGCATTGTTTTTGACAACAAGGTAGTTGGTCGTTGTCATTTGATAAGAAGAGTTCAGCTCAAATTTTTCGATGGAAGAACTCGAGCTTGTTTTAAAAGATAACTGCAAACCTGCCTTTTCCCTGTTGGCAAAGGTCGGCGCATACGTTACGGGAGAACTGTTGCTCACTGTCACATTTTTAGTCAAACTGAATGTATTGGCAACAGAAGTATTCATCGTGTCATAGGTAGCAGTTAAAACTACCGATCTGCTTGATCCGTTGGGATTGTTGGCATCACCTGTGCCCTTAAGTGTCATCACGTTTTGATTTTGGGAGAAAGTCAAGCCGGTCACCGGGGTATAATCAATATTCGGCGCAATCATCGTAACGCCCCACTGGTCGGTCGCGGTGAAAGTCTGAACAGCACTGTTCGCACTTAAGCCGGCAGGCAATGTTAAGTTGCCGCCGGTGGCGCTGCCTTGTTTGGCAAACGGAAAATACTGTGCCAAAACACTGACATTACTGAAAAGCAAACTGCTGGTATCGGCACCGTTGGAGCGCTCAATTTTGGAAAAATCATAAATATTCTCGAAAGAACCGACTTCCGTGTTCCAAATCTTAATACCGGCATAGATACCGCTATCATTATCCGCCATATTGGTCTTTCTCGCGGAAATCGTTGCTTTTTGCGGATATCCGTCTAACACGGCGTAATAAACAAAACTGCCTTCGCCGACATAATTAAACGCATTCATCGCAATCACATCTTCAAAGCGCTCGGTCACTTCGGGCGCAGTACCGTTCTTCGGGCGGTAAGTGATGATGATATCACCCGCTTCGCTGGCAATCGCCTGCGATTCCTGCGCAATGTTGGGATTATACTTCACCGCATCTATTTCCACAAGGTACTTTCCTTTTGCGGCATCGCCGGCAGTATAAACCACCTGCTTGGTGCCGTTATACAAGCCACTTGGAAAAGACGCTGCAGATGCCGCAGGCATAGTGAAAACCATACCCGTGGAAAGCATTGCAACTGATAAAACCAATGCTAATATTTTTTTGACTTTTTTCATGTTGAAGACCTCCATAACAGTCGAAAAAATAAAAAATATACTTTTAAATATTTATACCTAATGTGATTATATAACAATTAAAAGTAATATGCAATAGATTGAAATTTATTAACTATATTAAATAATTAATTAGTTAGTCAATAAAAATAAACAAGGCGTTCACAAAATGGAACTGCCTTGTCAAAATATACCTCTATTTGGTTTTTAATCATCTATTAAACAAACTGCAAGAGCACTAATACCTTCTTGGTGCCCGGTGAAGCCAAGCCCCTCCTCGGTAGTCGCTTTTACACTCACTGCACTCACATCTATACCGATGGCTGCAGCAATGTTTTCCCTCATACGATCAATATAAGGGCTCATCTTTGGTCTTTGAGCGATAATCGTTGCATCAATATTCTGCACAGTAAACCCTGCCGCACATACTATTTCAGCCACCTTTGCAAGTAGTTTCAGGCTGTCTGCATCTTTAAAAGCATCGTCGGTATCAGGAAAGTGTTTGCCAATATCTCCAAGTGCCGCTGCGCCCAACAGCGCATCGGCAATCGCGTGTAAGAGCACATCCGCATCCGAATGCCCTAAAAGCCCTTTATCATGCGGTATTTCCACACCGCCTATAATCAACTTTCTGCCTTCTGCCAGGCGATGAACATCATACCCTTGCCCGACTCTCATATTATACCGCCTTTCCCACTAAACAATTAGCCGAGATAAGAACTCTCGGCTAATTGATGATTTATTTGGTCTATTCCGCTGCCGCAGTGGTTTCGGTGTCGGCTGTTTCAGCAGCCGCTGCCTCTTCCGCTGTTGTTTCTTCAACGGTTGTGGTAGTGGATTTTTGTGCCTTCTTATAATCCTTAACTTCTTTAATCTTGTTCCAACCAAAGTTTACCTGTTCGGCTTTGAGGCTATCTAATTTTTCTTGGATATTTTTCTCCACATATTCATTAGCCATATCCGAGGGTACCTGAGTCTTCCAATAGGCCCCGTTATTCTTAACAAAATACATTAAGTGATAACCGTAGGTTGTTTTCACAATGCCCGTATCGCCGGATTTTCTGTCAGAATCGAAGCACCATGCGTCGAAAGTATCCACCATTTGACCGGGCTCAACATTCTCATAAAGACCGCCGTTTTCCTTCGAACCCGTATCAGAAGTCTCTTCGGTAGCAAGCGTTGAAAAATAGTCCTCAGTGGGCTTTTTCTTCCACTTGTCATAGATAGTTTGAATCTTCTCCTTAGCTTCTTCCCAAGAAGCATCATCTTCCGTATCGCTCGGCTGAATTAAGATATGGCGCACTGCCACTGTATTAAAGTTTTCTGCCGGTTCTAAAATACGAATGATGTCAAACTGGAAGGATTTTGTATCATAATCTGCAGAGTAAACAAGATTCACCTGATCTTTCTCTTTAGAGTGAGCCACCCAAAGCTGACCCTTTTCGCCGAGTGCAGACATCTTCTCGCTGACTTTACCGGTAAGGGTTAAGGTATCATTCGTGTAGGTAGTGGCGCTTTCCTTCTTTTCGTCTTTTTCATATGCGTTTACAGCGCTTCTGAAATCATCCGGATCTGCCTTAACCTGATCATAAATGACTTCAGCTTTTTTCTTAGTTGCATTGACTGCATCGGCAATAATTTTATCGATTTCTTCATTGGAGATATCTTCTTTTTCAAGTTGACTTGCAACCTCAGTCGTATCAACAGGAACGCTATATGCCATTGCGGAAGCTTTCACATATTTTTGAGTATTGTCATCATAATACTTTTTGATATCTTCCGACTTTATGGATTTTTCATAGGTTTCGCTGGCATTGGTCTGGGCATTTTGCGCTTTATAGACATTTTCCAACCAGGTACGTAACACTTTTGCGTTAACGCCGGTACCGTATACTTCTCTAATATACGCATTCAGGGAATAATTGTTCTCTTGTGCCGAGCTGTCAAGTGTTTCAAATGTTTCACTAATCTCTTTGGACTGCTCTTCGGTTAAAGTGTTGCCTTCGCCGTCTTTAAACGCATAAACCTGCTTGACATGCTCTAAAGCCTGCTCTTGGAAATATTCACCCCAAGTTTTAGTGCTGTCGTATACGCAAGGATCCGTGCTCTTGGTTTCATTGGAATAGAAACCTTGACCGGCAGACTGCTCGTACTGCTGACTGGCGTTGTAAACTTGGTTTTTAACATCTGCAAATGCACAGTTCATTTCAGCAACAGTAACTTTTTGATCACCGACAACTGCAGCAGTAATCATTCTGTTGAAAACACCGAAAAAGCTTAACAACAGGCAAATGATGGTTACCACCACACCTGCCGCTACAACAATACCTACCGTTTTCTCCACCTTTTTCACTTGCTGGCGATTGCGGTTGATATAACTGTTTTTCTTTTTCTTCTCTTTCTCAATTCTCTTTTTTCTTTCTAACCTGTACTTTTCAGCTTCGGTTAATTTTTCTTTTGCCATTATTGGAATGCCCCTTTCGCATCAATATTTTTTTATCATACTACAAAATGAATTATTTTTCAATTCATTTTGTGTTAAAAAGTCAAATTCCTTATGATCATACCCAATGAAGACTTAACCGTCGTGTTTTCGCGAATATCATCAATATATGCCTGCCCTTTTTCGGAAGACACCTGGCTGACAGCCGTATCCATAATCAAATCATCATCTTTATGGCGCGGCTCTATGAGCATGGCGACTTCCGCATAGGTTCCATCATCCGAAACACCATATTCTGTTTGATATTTCTTTGTCTTCGGGTTGGTGAGCATCTCTGCTACCGGTCGGTCTTGAATATTGGCGCAAGCCATATCTTTAACAAGCGTTGCACTATCATCACTGTACTGACTCGCCTTATCTTTAGCAACATTCTTAAGCAACAGGCTCTTGAATTCTTTTTCATTTTTTGCCTTTGCGATATTCTTTACGGCTTTGAGCGCATCTTCTTTAGAAAGGCTGTCATCAATTGCCAAATATAAATATCTGAAAGTCACAACTTCATAATTTTCGGGATTAGCTTCATACAACTCCTTGAGCTGCTTTTCACTGACATCCGCTTTCATAACTTCTTTATAATAAGAATTTACATAGACAGTTAATGCCAAATACTCTCTAAAATTCTTTTCATCAATTTTCAATCCGTAATTGGATTTCATAAAGTCTTCAAAAGTCAATTTTGCTGTATCAGCGCCGGATTGAATACTTTCAATCGCCGTTTCGATACTTTCTTTGTCTTTGTCGCTCAATTCATAACCGGCTTTTTTACCGGCATTATAAATACCGTAATAAAGTTTTAAGACATCTTCAGTTTGTGCTTTTAAAAAGTCATCCCAAGTATCATAATCATCACTGTTTTCATACGCCTGTTTACTGGCTTTTTCATCAGGGCTGTAACCGGAGCCGATATAATTGGAAGCACCTTCAATGTAATAAACACATTTATAAATGTTCATCGGTACGGAAGTGCCGTCAACTTTCACAACACTTTTATTGCCTGCAATGAAAATCACTGCAAAACAGATTGCCAAAGCAATGACTACGCCACTGACACACGCGAGAACCTTCTTAAATCTTCTCTTTTTCTTAAGTGCTTTTTCAAAATCGTTTTCTCTGTAAGCATCCAGCACTTCAATTTCAATATGAATCTTTTCACCGCACTGCGGACAAACGATATTATCGTCTTGATCAATGTCATCTTCTTTAAAATGCACTACAGCTTCGCAAGAATTACAATCAACAACAAATGCACCGCCATCAGGCTCATTGGCTTCTTCTTTATTAACTAAATAGTAGTCAATCGCATCGTGGTCGATTTCAATTTCCTCTTGACAATTCGGGCACAACAGATTGCCGTCTTCATTTAAATCATCAAGTTCAAAAAACACCTTTGTAGCGCAGCTTTCACAGTCTGCAGCATACTTTGCGAGCTTCATTTCCTGCTCGGCTTCATCGGTATCTTCCGTAGCATCACCGCTTAAAAAGTCATTGAGAGCTTCCTGACTGTCAACCTTTTCAACAGAAAAAGTGCTATCGCTATCTTCCTGTGCATCTTCGGTAACAGTTTCGATTTCCTCTGCCGCATTATTTTCAGCTGTTGTTTCCTCAGCTGCTTCTACCGCAACAGTTTCTTCCACAACACTTTCTGTGGCAGCAGTCGCTTCTACCGCTTCTACTTTTTCACTTTCATTTTCAATGAGTTCTTTTTTGTTTTCGTCCATCATATAACCCCTTTGCTCTGCAAAAGCAGTTTTTTCATTGTAAATGTTAAAGTATTCGTATTTTGCCGAAAAGGCAAAGCTTTTCGTAAAATACCTAAATTATATTTTATAATATTTATATTAATAAGTCAATAAGAAATCAACAAATAAGGATTTGTCGAGGTCGACGACCTCGCAAACCCTTATTTGAGGGTTCAGTGTTCAGTGTTCAGTGTTCAGTCGCAAGGCTACGCCTTGCATTTTATGAAACCGCCCTATCAAGGGCGGTGCGCGCCTAGCGCGCGGTGGGTGAAACTGAAAACTGAAAGCTGAAAACTGAAAACTGACAAATAAGGGTTGTCGAGCAAACAGCTCGACAAATCCTTATTTGTCGGGCTCATAACCCGGGCTCTGCCAAAATCGAAAAGACATTGCCAAAGCAATGTCTTTCTTTTTTGGTAGCGGGAGCAGGACTCGAACCTGCGACCTCCGGGTTATGAGCCCGACGAGCTACCAACTGCTCTACCCCGCGATATATTTTTGTTGCTCAAGTATATTAGCACATCACGTTCTGTTTGTCAACACTATTTTTTCTTTTGCTTTTTTTCGACAGCTCTTGTATAATAAAGGAAGAAAGCAGGTGAAATAATGATTCGATTAGCAGCTTTAGACTTGGACTGCACACTTGCCCAACACGGCAAAGGTATTCTTCATCGAGATATTGATTTACTCAAACAAATTGAATCTCGCGGTGTGCGCATTGCCATTTGTTCCGGCAAGCCCTTAGGCTACCTTTGCGGTATGTTCCGTCAAGTGGAGCTGCAAGAACCTATATTGGTAGGAGAAGTCGGTGCCGGGATTCAATTTGGTGTGGAGTATCCGCCAAAACATGTGTTTACAATGCCATACAGTATAGAAGTTCGGGAAACACTCGCCGCTATCAAGCAGGAAATATTGCAAGCCGCACCGGATATGTGGTTTCAGCCCAATGAAATCAACCTCTCACCTTTTCCGAAAAACGAAGCCCAATTCGCTGCTGTCAGAGAAGTGATTGCGCGCAATAGGGAGCGCTTAGAGAATGTCCATATCGAATACTTCAACGATGTCGTTGATTTTATTCCAAAACCCATTTGCAAGCGAGCGGCGCTGGAGTATCTCTCCGAATATCTGCATATTTCACCGGCTGACATGGTTGCAGTCGGTGACAGCGCCAATGATTACACCATGTTTGAGTATACTGCTACTTCCATCGGCATTCAATTAAAAGAGCCGCAAAAAGCAACTGTTCAAGTACAAAACTGCACCCAAGCGCTGGAATACATTCTTTCTAACCTTTCCTGAATCTTGTGAAATCATTTTAAATCATTTACAATATAATTAGCACTTTTCCAACTACAATGTATGAGAGGAAACACTATGCAAACCAAAACTATTTCTACCCCAATGGGTGAGATTAAAGGTCTTGAGTTTGAAGACCGGTACGAATTTCGCGGTATCAAGTATGCCGCAGCCGGCCGCTGGCAATACCCCACTGCGATTGAATCGTGGGAAGGTGTCTTTGATGCCACGGCTTACGGTCCCTGCTGCCCGCAGGAGCGCGGCTTTACCGATGATAAAGAAACATCACCTTTTTTCTACAAAGAATTCAGAGAGGGGCAAAGTTTTACCTATAATGAAGACTGCCTGAATCTGAATATTGTCACCCCGAAAGATGCCGAAAACTGCCCGGTGCTCATCTACACCTTCGGCGGCGGCTTTGTCAGCGGCAGTGCCGATGAAGGGCACACCACCGGTGTGGAAAGCGCCAAAAACGGCATTATTTGGGTGGCAATGAACTACCGCGTTACCCCCTATGGATTTTGCTCCCACCCCGATTTAAAAGATGAAAACGGCAAATGCGGTAACTACGGTCTGTATGACCAGATGCTCGCCATTGAGTGGGTAAAAAAACATATTGCCGCATTCGGCGGCGACCCCGACAAAATCACCCTCTCCGGCGAAAGCGCCGGCGGTATGAGTGTAGATTTACTGCTCTCGACCGAGAGGATGAAGCATATCAAACTGCACGGTGCGGTCATTATGAGCGCCGCCGGGATACAAAGAAAAATTGTTAAGCCCAAAACCCCTGAAAAAACCAAAGAGTTTTGGGATAAAGTGGTGCAGTATGCCGGCAAAGAAACCATTCTTCAAGTGCGCGATGAACTGAGTGATGAAGAGCTCTATTGGGCGTGGCGCAAGGCTTTTGAGGAATGCAAAATTTCACTTATGAGCGCCCTGCCGACTTATGATGGCGAACTTATCACCAAAGAAAACTTCAAAATGAAGACCGTACCGACCAACTTCCCGATGGTAGTCAGTGTCACTTCCAAAGATATGTTTTGCTTTGCACTCTTAAAAATGAGCCAAGCCTTTGCCAAAAAAGGTATGCGCGGCGGCAATAAGGTTTGGATGGCAAACTTTGCCCGCGCTCTTCCGGGTGATAATATGGGCGCTTGGCATTCTTCCGATTTATTGTATGTGTTTAATACTTTGGATATTAGTTGGCGCCCCTTTGAGGAAATTGACCACACCATTGCCAACCAAATGAGTAAATCCCTCGCCGCTTTTGTTAAAACCGGCGACCCGAACTGCCCCGAAATACCGGAGTGGAAACCCGGCATTAAAACCCCGATGCGCTTTTGCGAAGACACAAAAATGATGCCCTGGGATAAAAAATACATGTTTGATAAAACTATCCATAACGATGGACCGATTTAAAAAAACTGCTATCAGGAATTCCTGATAGCAGTTTTTTAGTTACGCATTTCATGCGCAGTTGTTCACTGCGTTTACAGTTTTCGCTGCGCTCACAGTTGCACTGCGTGCAGTTGATTTTTACTGATGATTATGTTAAAATAACTTTGCGACATAAAATTTTATTTTTCACAACTAATTGCGTGTATTTTTATCTCGGTAAAAATACAGGCTCAATTTTCACGCATTAGTTGTTGAAAATTTTGTGTCGCAGCAAATGAGTCATGTGTTTTTCGTGCGTGGCTTTGCTACGCACTTTTTTATTGGGAGAAAACATGGATTACAGCGAAAGATTTACAAAAAGAGTATGCTTCAAAGAAGATGAAATCGGTGAAAGTACAAGCTATACTACCAAATTTAGAGATGATGTGCTCACTGAAAGGTTGGGATTATATGAGGATCTCGGATTCAGCCCCGGTGAAATCGCCGACCTTTTATTAGATAGCGATGCACTGAATGCCGATGAAATGGAACGCATGAAACTTGTTAAACTGCGCGCCGAAGCATTTGACAACAGGCATTACTACACATAAAAAAGTGCCGCGAAGCGGCACAACTGAACACTGAAAACTGAAAACTGAACACTAAAAAATGCTGTAGGTAACGCGCCTACAGCATTTTTAATTATTAGAATCCGCCGCCTCCGTGCGAAGCACCGGAAGAAGACCTGTGGGTCGAAGAACCGCCGCCGGAATTACTCTGAATGGCTGTTCTGGTGACCGATGTCGTTCTGAAGTTATCGTAAGCACCGGTAACATTCAAAGAGCCGCCTACCAAATAATCGGTTGCATTTGCCTTGAAAGTAACGGGCTTATATTTTTTCTTGATACTGCTCATCACAATGAAAGCCACCAATAAACCGACTACTAACGCAATCACAACGCCCATGAATACATTGTGCTGTTTCGGCGCATTGTTGGAATCTAACGGTTTGCCTTCATTGGCGCGATTGACCAAATCTTCCGACAAATCGGCATAGAGCAGAAACGCTTCTTTCCACTGACCGTCATCCATCAGCGGCACTAACTGCTTACCGACATATTGGATGCCGTAGTCCGTAAAAGCGGTAATACCATAGCCGCGGGTGCTAATCCAGCGCTCGGTGCTGCCGTCACTGAGTTTGTAAACAAGCAGTAACACACCGCTTCTGTCGCCTTGTCTGCCTTCACCATAGCCATTGTAGTCATAATAATCATCGGCATATGCCGTTTTGGTTTTGCCTTCCAAATTATCGGTCGTGACAACAACAAAATCCATATTCATTTTGTCACTGAGTGTAGCAAGACGGTTTTCGACCTCACTTAACTCATTTTCCTGCAAAAAACCGCAATCATCTACACAGTATTTCTTTTCTTCTGCTGCAAACGCAGGCACCATAAGAGCTGCAATGAGCAAAAGAACCAAGCTGATTGATAATAATTTTTTCATCTCACTGCACCTCCTAAAAAAGATTTAATAACATACAAATTAAATATGTTAACGCACCGACACCTGCCGCCACACCGGCAAAGAGTCCCCATAACTTGCCTTTATCAATCGGCAAATTACCGACAAACTTACCGGTTTGCCCATTCATGGCAAAGGTGTATTTTTCGCCCTTATAGTCGGTATTTAAAATCCAAACCGGATAAAGTGCGTACTTGGAAACACCGTTGAGCAACTGCACCGAACTAAAGCGCGGGGTAACGGTAGCATAGCCCTGCACCGTACCGCGCAAGGTATCTTCCGCGGAATGTTTAATTCTCTCGTTGGCTCTGGGAATACTCTCTTCCATTCCCACATCATACTTATCGGCAAGATAACCGGCAAGGTAAGCGGTTTGGAAATCAACTGCTTCAGCAAAGTTAAACGGCTCAATGGATTCCATTAAGTCATCCGGCATTTTGGTGGAACCGTCAACCGGAATATTGTTAAAACTCATATTGCCTTGGCGGTAGATATCATAAAAACTTGTTTCGGTATACTGATATTTACTGTCGCGCCAGGTTCTGACCGTCGTACCTTCATATTGCACAGAGGCATTGATATTGGAATCAAACAACCAAAACGGTACATACACGCCTTTTATTTCTTCTAAGCGGTTTTCATCCTTAAAAGCTCTCGGGGCAAATTTGCGGTTACTTGTGTACTCTTTGAGTTTTGCTTTTGCCTGCTCCTTATTGAGTTTAAAGGGAATCACATAGTTCGGTTTAAGCACACCGGAAAGCCTGCCGCTGAGAACGGTCGCATTGCCGCAATACGGGCAAGAAGTTGCCGCCGTAGTCGGGTCCGCTACAATTTCACCGCCGCAGGATTTGCAGACAAAAACATTCATATCGTTTTCCATCCACTGCTCGCCGCCGGAGGTATTCCAATCAAAAGAATCCCCTTGCGGCTGCTGCGGCTGTTGCGGTTGCCCCATATCCGCCTGCTGTGTGTCCAAAACAGTATCCATCTGCTGCAATTCACTCACATCAAACGTAGAACCGCAGTACGGACATTTCATTTTTTGCGTTGCGGTATCAAACTCAAGGTTTCCGCCGCACGCTAAGCATTTATAATCAAGATTAGCTGCCATAGTTCCTCCTCATCAAAAATGAATAATGCTTCATAATCGGGTGCGGGTGTCCCGCCCGAAATTATTCACTATTCACTATTCACTGCGCAAGCCTCGCTTACGGCTTTGGTGTGCCGCAGTTTTGGCAGAAGTTAGTCGAGTTAATGCTGCCGCAATTCGGGCAAGTCCACTGCATCGGCTGCTGTTGTTGCGGCTGCTGCATCGGTGGTTGTTGCTGCTGTTGATACCCCTGCTGCATCGGCTGTTGTTGCTGATAGCCCTGCTGCATCGGCTGCTGTTGATACCCCTGCTGCATCGGCTGTTGTTGCTGGTAGCCTTGCTGCATCGGCTGTTGCTGCTGGTAACCCTGCTGCATCGGTTGGTTGTTCATCTGCTGATAACCGCCCTGCATCGGCTGGTTGTTCATCTGCTGATAACCGCCCTGCATCGGCTGCTGTTGAAAGCCGTTGATTGCCGCACCGATTCCGGCAGCAACTGCGCCGCCGATACCGGAGCCCATGCCGACACCGAAACTGCCGCCCATCGGTCCTGTACCGCTGCCGCCAAAGGTGGAAACAATTTCATTTGCCATCTGTTCCAAGCGGCGGTATTCATCGGTAAATTGGCTGTTTGGTCTGCCGAATGTGCCGGTTAAATCAAACCTGATTTCGCTAAAATACGGGCTGTTAATACTAAGATAAATTTCAAATTCATAGCTGCAATCATACTGCGGCGGGCTGTAGGATACCTTATTACCCTGTGCATCGGTACGATAGCGCTCGGTTCTGTCTTCATCCACTCTGTAGGTTGCACTTGTCACCTGCGAGTAATCAATTAAATCCGCATTTGCCGCGCGGTAATCGCTCTTGTGGGTAACACAGAATTTACGTTGCGCATCATCAAAATAAATTTTAGTGCCGTTTCCGTAAACTCTTGAAGGATTAAAGTAATTGAGATTTTGGCGGTTTTGCTCTCTGTAATCCAACTGTGCTTTAATATCGGCTACTGTCGATTTTTTTCTCTCACTGAAAAAAGGTGAAAGTTTCTTGGTGCAATCCGAACAAATGGTGCCGTCTTCCACTTTTCTGGCGCCTAATAAGCCGACGGATTTGCCGCAAATCGCACATTCTTTCTTATCAAAAAGTCCCATAGTATTTCTCCTTAATTATAAATATGAAAGGCAGGAGGGCAACACTTTGCCCTCCTATTTTTATTACTGCATATCATTGGTATCAAAAGGATCGCCGCATTCAGGACAGAATTTAGGCGGATTATGCGGGTCAGCAGGGGTCCAGCCGCATTTGTCGCATTTATAAATCGGGGCACCGGCAGGTTTTTGCGCGCCGCAATTCTGGCAGAATCTGCCCTGATTGACTGTGCCGCACTGGCAGGTCCAGCCGTCAGCCGCCTGCGGTTCCGGTTTCGCTTTACCGCAATTCGGGCAGAACTTGCCGGTCGCCTGCGCACCGCAAGAGCAAGTCCACGCACCCGCTGCGGGAGCTTGAGGTGCCTGCTGCTGGGGTTGTTGATACTGCTGCTGTTGCGCTTGCTGCTGTTGTCCCATAGCAAAGAGGTTAGAAGCATTCATGCCGCCCATTCCGCCGGCATTCATTGCCATACCCATACCGATAAAGCCGTTCATCGCACCACCTTCGTTGGCAGCGGCAGCTTTCATCGCATCCGCCTGAGCGCCGACAAGGGTTGCGCCTGCCATAGTCGGGTCGCGCATAATTGCCGTGCGCTGTGCCTGCTTGATAAGCTCTGCATCCTCTTCGGGAAGTGTGATGGGATTCAATGCAATCGACACAACGGAGAGACCTCTTAAACCGGACCATTTGGAAGTGAGTGCTTCATTCATGGCATTTTCCAAATCAGTGGAGTGAGAAACAATCTGATTCGGTCTTAATTCCAACTCACTGAGTTTACCGAATGCCGGCTGCAATGCGCTGATGAATTCGGTCTTCAGTTGGGTATCAATCTCTTCTCTGGTATACGCCTGCTCTACATTACCGCAAACATTGGTGTAGAAAAGAAGCGGGTCGGTAATTTTGTAGGAATACACACCGCTGCAGCGAATGGAAACATCGATATCCAAGCCGATATTTTTATCAACAACTCTAAACGGAATCGGGTTCGGGGTACCAAACTTATTATCTATCAATTCTTTGGTATTAAAATAATACACTCTCTGATCCTTCGCGGTATCGCCGCCAAAGGTAAAACGCTTGCCGATAGTCTTAAATGTATCGACAATGCTGGTGCCGAGACTGCCGGCAAAAACGCTCGGTTCGGTCGAAGTATCATAAGTAAATTCACCGGGTTCAGCGCAAACTTCAACAATCTTGCCCTGCTCTACGATAATCATACACTGACCATCGGCAACCGCAATCAGGGAACCGTTTGAAATAATATTGTCGTTCCCCTTTGTGTTGGAAGAGCGAGAACCTGTTTTCTTTTGCCCTTTGACAACCAAAACATTTTTCTCTAACGAATCACAGTAGAAAAACTCTTTCCACTGGTCTGCCATAGCGCCGCCAAGTGCGCCAACGCCTGCTTTAATAAGTCCCATAGTAATCAATCCTTTCCAATGATTTAGTTATATCTTGATTATACTATATATTCACCCTGTTTCAACAAATTCTTTTATAAAAACAGAGAAAATCAATAAACTTTTACGCCCACGGATTGGCGCTTTCCGGTTCGCGAATACCGGCGAGCAAAAATTGGTCCCACAAATACCATTTTCCGTCTTTGGCTAAGCGCAGAACAATTTCGCGCGGGGTATCTGCTCCGCCGGATTTGAGCAGTAACTTTGCGTAACCTTCGTTTTGATACGAATAAGGATTTTCACCGATAAGCAAAGTTAACGGCTGCGCCGGCGTATAATCATTTGTCGGAACAGCACCGCTGAAATAAGAGCGCGGGATATAATCTTTACCATCCATAAAGCGGTCGGCAATAAACTGCTTTTCAAATTGACTCAACGGGCGCGGTCCCCGCAGATAATCAAGCATTTGCAGTGCCCCCTCTTTATTGTTCGGATAAGCGCATAATGCAGCTACACACAGTGCCGCTGTATCATGCGGGGTAGCCATGGTAATCTGCGGCAGAGCCTGAAACTCTTCAAAAGTTTGCGGTAGCGCAGAAAACACAACAGATTTAATATTATCCATATTCACTACTCCTATAGTTTTATTCACTTTATATTATAACATAATTAAATAATAAAAAACACTGTCAAGAGTGACAGTGTTTTTTGACTTTTTTTATTGAAATGTGCCACGAAAACGCACAAATCAGAATTTCTTGATGAGTTTGAGGATATTTTTATTGTCCTTGTACTCGTATTGTACATCATCCATCAGCTTTTTGGTCATATAAATGCCCAAACCGCCAATTTGCCGCTCACCGGCACTCAAAGTAATGTCCGGATCCTCTTTTTTGAGCGGGTCATAAGGAACACCGCTGTCTTCAAACACAATGCTCACAGCATTCTCTTCGCAGTCTAAGCGAATATCGGCAAAGCCCTTATCCGGCGCATAAGCATAGTTGGAAATATTCGTGAAGATTTCCTCTGCCGCCAGCCCGATTTGCATTTGCGCTCTGTGCGGGCAGCCAACCGCTTCTAAATATGCACACAAAAACGAATTGACTTCATCTAAATTAGCGGTATTGGCTTGAATATGCAGCGCCTTTTGCGGGGCACCGTTGTCACCTTTAAATTCTAAACAAAGCATAGTTAAATCATCAAACTGCGGGACATAGCCCACAAAGCGGTCGATTCCCGTTTTCACCTCTTTTAAAATCTCTTCCGGACTGCTTTCGCAGACAGTATTGAGCGTTTTGAGCAAATTTTTCGCGGTAAACAGTTCATCATGCTCATTGGTCGCTTCCGTTACACCATCGGTATATAAGAAAATCTTATCGCCCGGTTTTAAATGTATTTCATAATTATGATATTTGCAGTTTTCCAGCGCGCCAATGACCAAGCCGTGTTTCGTATTAAAAAAGCTAAAGCCCTTGTCTTTGCGATAAACCGCGGGGTCATCGTGACCGGCGTTTGCCGCCGTAACGGTGCCGGTATGAATATCCAAAATACCGAACCAAACCGTGACAAACATATCCGAACTATTATTTTCACAAATGCGCGAATTGACAAACTCAAGTATTTCCGCCGGAGTCCCGCCGGATATGGTGCTGCGCTCTTTAATTAAAATCTTTGTCACCATCATAAACAGCGCCGCAGGAACACCCTTACCGGAAACATCCGCCATCGTAAAGCCTAAATGATGATCATCAATAAAGAAAAAGTCGTAAAAATCGCCGCCCACTTCTTTTGCCGGAGTCATACTGGCATAAATGTCAAACTGCGTTTTGTCCGGAAACGCCGGGAAAGTATTCGGAATTGAGTTTTCTTGAATATTTTTTGCTACATTCAGCTCTGCACCGATTCTCTCCTTTTCGGAAGTTGCCGCTGTCAGGTTATCAATATAACTTAGCGTATCTTGTTCCATCTTTTCGATGGAATTCGCCAAAATTTCAATATCATCTATTTTGCTCAGCCGCGTTAGTTTATCGCGCTTTCCGAGCGTTTGTTCCTGCGAAAAACGCTTTGCTTCATCTTTAATACAGCGTATCGGTTTGGTAAACTGCTTCGAGAAGAAATTGACCACAAAGAATGCCACCAAAACAGAGGTTATCACAACAGAAGCAGCAACCGATGCCAAATACGGTTTTCGCCCGGCTTCGAGTGCAGATAAAGGCCGCTGCACGCACAAAACCCCTACCACGTCATCTTTGCTGTTTTTTACGGGAATCAAAGAAGTGATGTGAGGCGGCGCGCCGTTTAAATGAGAAGTTCTCAAAATGTACTCTTGCGAAGTTTCTTTCGTGTAGAGCCTTTTGTAAATCTCTTTGTACTCATCATTGGTGGTCTGGCGCTTATAACCGATTTCCCAGCGAATGTAGTCGGTTGTTTCGGGGTTAATAGAGTTTAAAATGGAAGTAAAACTGTTGTAATCGGATGTATCAACTTGAATGACATAAATCAGTGATACATTCATTTTGTCGCACAGATTATCCATGCGCCGCAACGCCTGCTTATAATCTTGCGTTTGCCCTTTAGTGGCAAGATACTCATCTAACTTGTCGGCATCAAACAAAGAAGCCGCCGTGTCGCAAATCGCAAAAGTCGTTTCGTTATACTCTTTTTCCAGCGCATGGATAAAACTGATATAGCCGATGGTCGTAACGACTGCACTGAAAAACACCAACACTAATACAATGGCGGCGATAATATTAAACGATAGGCTTCTTCTAAGCTTTTTCAGCAAACTCATATAAAAATCTTATGCAATATTAATAATATCGGAAAAACCGGTAATTTCAAACACTTCAAGCACATCTTCACACGCGCCGATAACGCTCATGCTCCCCTGCTTATTCATTTGCTTTTGCGCTTTGAGGAACACTCTCAAGCCCGCCGAAGAAGTATAGGGCATTTGCGATAAATCAAAGACCAACTCTTCAATGCCTTCAATATTCTCCATAACTTCGCTTTCGAGCTCGGGCGCGGAGTTTGTATCTAACCTACCGTTAATTTTGACAGTCATTTTACTACCGTTAATTTCTTTTGTAATATCCATTTGCTCCTCCTATTCAAAGTACAGCGAATCTACTGTATCAATGTTGGTTTCAAGATAGTTTTTACAATACTCAAAAAATGCTCGAGCGCCCGGTTTGTCAAGCCCTACCTTTTCGGCGGTCCTGCGCACCAACCGCGTAAAGCAAATCATTGCCGCCTTCTTTTCGACATCATCGATAAAGGCTTGGTCTTTGCCTTCAAAGTAATACTTTAAAGTCGATTTCCAAAATTGCACGGCGCACTCGTAATCAATGCCCAAAAAGCCTTTCACATTGTCGCGGTCAACACTGCTGAAAGCGACATATGCCATAAAGATACCGGCAAATTCGAAAATCGGATGCCCCATTGCCAGTGTATCCATATCAATGAGCAGGTTTTCACCGTTTTGCTTCATAATATTCTTAATATGGTAGTCGCCGTGCAGCATGGTATCGGTATCGGGAATAGCCTTCATCATCTCTAAAATCTTGTCACCGACTGCAGGGTCAACATAGGCTTTGGTATGCTCTGCCCAGCGGATGGCTGTTTTCTTTTTATCCGGTAACTCACCCGGCTTTAAGTGCGTGGAGTGAATGGCTTTGAGAATTTCCACACTCTCTTTGGCGAGTTCATCGCTGCGCGACGGGTCTTCAATCAACAGTTTGGCAAAGCCCTCGGCGTTGAGCAGTTCAAACACAGAGCCGTATAAATTGCCGACTTTCACCACATCATACGGAATAGCGGTAGGAATGCCCATCACAAACGCCTTGCGCGCCAATTCGCGCTCGTTGTGAATTTCATCGAGCGAATCGGGGTTTTTGTAAACCTTAATAATTGTATCGGCATCAATGCGGTAAACTAAACCGTTGGCGCCCTCACCGATGATTTCGCAGCCCTCTACACTGATTTCGCGGTATGCCTTGCTGATGGACATCAGCTCGGTAAAACCGGTCATATCAAAAATCTCGTAAACATCCGAGCAGGCATTGATAATCTCGGTGTCGGCATTGGACTTTTTCAGTCGGAGGATCACGCGCAAACCGGCACTGGATATGTACTCAAGATCTTGCATATCTACAATGACCTTCACATCCGGCGCAAAGCCGATATCGAGAATTTCCTTTTCCACATCGGCAGCATTGGAGGAATCAATCCTGCCTGCCAAATACACGGTTAATGTGTTGTTTTCAAAAGTATGTTTCATCATTCTACTCCATAAAACTTAATATACTATATAATAACATAAGTGTATATAGTTTTGCAAGTGAGTAATACTCTATGTAACTATTTACTTATTTAATTTCTTGATATTACCTGACTTTTCTCGAAAAAAGGGCCTTAAAGGATTTGTTCACTCCTCTAAGACTCTTTTGTACTTCGCCGGATTATAAATAAATCACTTTGTTTTGCAACTTTTGACTGATGACCATCTGCCGTAAAAAGCAATCAATCCGTATTTCTTGACAGTTCTGATACAAACATAATACTTTTTATTTGCTTTCAGATTAGAGATTTTTAAACTACCGCTGCTTGCGGAAAACTCTACATATTTGGCATTGTCAAAATTCGAGTTTGTGCTATAAGCAATTTGATAAGCAAAGTTTTTGGCACTACTTTTCGAGGCTGACAGAACAAACCCTTTGCGCGCTGCTATTACCGAACCGACATTCACAGCGGTATCATTCAAAGCATAATAAGCGATAGCCGGTAAAACATGTTGGTTTTCTTTCCAAATACCGGGAAAATAACTTGCCGAAATCGGGCATGCCACTCTACCGGTCTCAATAGTTAATGTGGGAATTTTTTTAACATTGGCAACCCAATCGCCAAAACATGGAGCAAGTATAGATGGAGAGTATCCGTAAGCACTCGGGTTTTCCGCAGAAGAGTAACCTGTAAGATTGCTTGTTAAGCGAAACAAATCAGAGCATTTTCTTTGCAGCGAACCGGACTGAATAAAATCCCAATAAATCACGGAGCCGAAAGAGTGATAACTGATAACTGCTTTCGGTTTTAATCTTTCAACCTCTTTTTTTAGGATTTTGCTCTCTTTTTCGGAAGCGGGAGAAGGACCTTTATACCCTTCAGCGCAAGCATAGTTAATTGCATTTCTGCCTCTGTTCCAATTGCAGTCCCAATTCCTGTTTAAATCCACACCTCTGGCGTTTGCTTTCCACTGCGTGTAATAGTAAGAACTTCCTGAGCCGTATTTGTTACATAAACCGACAACTTTGGAACGCAGCGTTTTGTCATTAATTCCTTTTGCTCCGTAAATACTGATGTTGACGCCATCGGGATTGGCCATCGGAATAATATAAAAACAGCAGTTATCCAACATTTCACTATAATATCTGCCCCTGTAGGTTCCCGTATAGTAATTGGCGCATAAGGTTTCCGCCTGCTTCATTACCAGCATGGAATTAATGTATTCCCTTGCATGAATAGAAGCTTGAACAAACACCTTATTTTTGGCGTTTTTATTGCCAATTACAATTTCAAATATGCCTCGATTATCATAGCTTGTGCCGAGTTTGACATAATCAAAAATATAAGGATATTTCTGCTTTAGGCTCGTAATATCTTTGCACATTTGCGCATATGGGTATGCTGTTTTATTTGTGTTTACAACTGTGCAATTTTTTGTGCTCAGGCTGTTTGAGCCTTTTCTCGCCGTAACAGTCAGCGTATATGTGAGGCTTTTGCTGCTCCCGTCAATAGCAGCAACTGTCACGGTGGTTTTACCGGTCTTTAAACCTGTCACTACACCTTGTGCCGAAACAGATGCGATTTTTTTATCGGCAACGGACCAGCTAACGTGACTTTTAGAACCTTTAGGCGTAACCTCAATATTCAATTTCCTTGATTGATACAATGCAAGATTAATGCTTTTCGAAGCCGGATCTGCCGGTGCAATTTTTGTTATTAAATCTTTTTGACTTATGACAGTGACTGCACATTTTGCTACTTTACCGTTATATGTTTTAACAGTTATCGTACAGGTTCCTGTTTTTTTTGCGCTCACCAGACCGTTTGTCGGGTGAACAGTGGCAATATTCGTGTTATCTGAAGTGTATTTTCTGCTGTATGAAGCGCATCCCTTCGGTACGGAACTGTTTAAATCAAAGGTACAGTTGGGCAACAATACTATATTGGAAGCGTTTAAAACAATTTTACCAGGCGCATTTTTCACTTCAAAATAGATCCGCTCTCTGTTGCCGTTATATAGCAAAGAAGCTGTCGCTTTGCCGACTTTATTGCCCACGACATATTTACCGCTAAATGAAATATTAGCGTTGTTTCGGTTAAATGCAGGATTTTCATCCGAATATTTTGGAGCAAATTTTTCTCCGATACCGATTGCTTTGCGCGCAGGGTCATTTTGTTGAACATACAGTTTAAATGATTCCCGAAAACCGTTTGTCGTAGCGACCGTAATCGTGGTCACACCCGCGCGAATGCAGTCAATATCAAGGTATTTGATATAGTTATAGTTTTCCGACTGCGCATCAATGTGCCTGTCTTTTATGCGTTGAAAAGCGACTGTTGCAACATCCTCATTGGAAGAAAAAACCGATACGGATTGATTTTGCATGATATCACTGTATTGATAGTCATTTTTCGAGTGCTCATCCGGCAGATTTTGATACTGCTCCTTCTCACTTTTAAAATCGAACAAAACTTTAATTTTTTTACCCGCTAAAGTCCGATAGCCGTCTTGTTGATTAATATTTAAAAAATAAAGCTTTAAATCGGCTTTGTCTTCATGATAGTTACAACGGTTAATATAAATCCAATATTCCGTATCAGAATACCCCGGCGCTTTTGCAGTTAATTTTACCTCTCGATCAACAGCACTATCCATCGTATCAACGGCTGTAACGTTTAAAAGACCGGTTTCATTAACAGAAATCAAATCCGGTTTGTTTACTTCATATGTTGTGCTTGGCGCATTCGACTCAAGTTGAAAAGTTTCGCCCGAACACAGCTGAACTGTCGGATGTACGCAGTCGTTATCACTCTCTATCGGCATATTTTTGTACACCGTAAAATTCAACTCAATTTGAGGCAATTCGCTCGACTCACACGGCACAGGTTCTTGCGCAAAAACAGCGAAAGAAAATACCGAATACAATGTTAAAACCACTAACAACAATGCAATAAACTTCTTCATTTTGCTAACTCATTTCTTTAGGATTTTTGCTAAAAAAATTTTTTGATTATTATACCATATATTTGTGAGTTTTACAAACATCTGAAAAAACTTTTTTCAACTGCTAAAGTTGAGGCACACTCAAACGCAGTTGTGCCCTGCGGACACAAACACAAAAATAAAACTGCTCGTTTAAGAGCAGTTTTATTTTTGGAGGCAACACCCGGATTTGAACCGGGGAATCAGAGTTTTGCAGACTCGTGCCTTACCCCTTGGCTATGTTGCCGTATTCAATGTTAATAATTTTTTTCAAAAAACGGGAAGTTAAACAATGATAACTTCCCTGAAAACTGGAGCGGATGACGGGGCTCGAACCCGCTACCTCCACCTTGGCAAGGTGGCGCTCTACCAGATGAGCTACATCCGCATATAATGGTGCCTCCGGCCGGAATCGAACCAGCGACACGCGGATTTTCAGTCCGCTGCTCTACCAACTGAGCTACAGAGGCAAAAATATGGCGACCCGGATCGGGCTCGAACCGACGACCTCCAGCGTGACAGGCTGGCGTTCTAACCAGCTGAACTACCGGGCCATATTTATTGGTGGGAACAACAGGGTTCGAACCTGTGACCCCCTGCTTGTAAGGCAGGTGCTCTCCCAGCTGAGCTATGCTCCCCCATGTCCCTGTCGCTATTATTGGTGATCAGCGACGGATATTAATATACACTATTTAAGGCTGTTTGTCAACACCTTTTTTGATATTTTTTCAATTTTTTAGCTTTTATTGCCTTTATAAAATATAGTTTTTATTAATTACAAAAATATTTGCTTTCGCCTATTGGCACTGCTTGAGTAATCGCTCAAAATCCGCCTTGTCAAAATAGTATTTTTTATCGCAATATTGGCAGTTAATTTCTTCTCTTTTACCTTCTTTCGCCAATTCTTCCAATGTCTTTTTGCCGGTGGAAATCAAGGCGCGCTCAATGCGCTCGCGCGAGCAGTTGCAGCGGTAAGTGCAATCACTCTCATCGAGAACATCTACCTCTCTGCCCTTGAGAACAAAGCGGCAAATCTCTTCCGGCGACATCCCGCGCGCGATCATGGAACTGACATTTTCCAAGCCTTTGACAGCTTCTTCGACAAATACAATATCTTCTTCCATCGCCGAGGGCAGCAGTTGAATAATAAAACCGCCTGCCGCTTTACAGCTCAAATCAGGATTGACCAAAACGCCTAATGCGCAAACGGTCGGGATTTGTTCACTCACGGCAAAGTAAGAAGTTATATCTTCGGCAATTTCGCCGCTAACGAGCGGCACTTGCCCGACATAAGGCTCTTTGAGCCCCAAGTCTTTAACAACATAGAGGTTGCCGTTTTTGCCGACAGCACCGCCCACATCGAGCTTGCCCTGCCCGTTAAGCGGCAGCTCTACAACCGGGTTTTCAATATAGCCGCGCACATTGCCGCCGGCATCGCTGACCGCAACGACAGTTCCGGCGGGACCGCCGCCTTTGAGCTGCAAGGAAATGCTTTCATCCTTACCTTTAAGCGATTGTCCCATCAAAGAACAGGCAGTTAACAGCCTGCCGAGTGCCGCTGTGGTCACTGCGGAAGTTTGATGAATTTGCTCCGCTCTTGCCACAATATCGGTAGTATCTGCCGCCATCATCACAATGGCGCCTTCTTTGGTTATACATCTGACTACTTTTGACATTTTATGCCTTTCTAAAAATAAAAATCTTTCTTTCGCTCGTTTCGCCGGGCGCCTGTGTGCTCAAATCATCAAAGATACCGCACAGTGAAAAACCCGCTTTCTCTGCGGCGCTTTTTAACTGTTCATCGCTATAATAATACTCTTTGACAAACTCGCTTTCGCGGCTGTAGACTTCGCCCTGCGATACAAAGAAATCCAGGTACATATTCACACTGTTATCTTCGCACAACTCATTTTGCCACGCCAAAAAACAATCCTCGTTTTCAAACAAAAACGCCTGATTGCCTAAGACCTTTGTGTGTTTATAGAGTGTATTGACATCAAAGATAAAAACGCCGCCCGCTTCAGTAAACAGAGAGACTTTTTCAAAAGCCTGCTGCACCTTCTCGATGCTGTCTAAATGATTTAAAGAGTCCAGCGCACAAATAGTGGAAGTCACCGTACCGAATAAGTCAAGTGCTGTCATATCCTGGTTTAAAAACATGACGGCAGACTGCTTTTCAATTTTCTTTGCAAGCGCCGCATCCAGCATTTCCTCGCTGCAATCCACACCGATGACATCGTAGCCCAGTGCTTCCATCGCAAAACTCAAAGAGCCTGTGCCGCAGGCAAGGTCAAGCAAAATGCCCTTGCCGCTGCCGTATTGTGCGATGAGGCTGTCAAAATATGCAGCGCGGCGCTCATAATCTACATCCGTGGTGAATGCATCATAGAAATCAGCAAATTGCTCATACATTACAGTACCTCTGTTACTTCGATAATCTTTTGTTTAACTTCTTCTACCCCCTGCCCCGACAGCGCGGAAAAGAGAATGGCATCGGCATCAAAATCGCTTAATTCCTCGCCGATTTCTTCCATTCTTTGCAGGGTTTGGGTTTTATTGAGCTTGTCACACTTTGTAAACACAATCACAAAAGGAATGTGCTTTTGCGTTAAGTATTCAAGCATTTGGATATCTTCCCCGCTTGCCTTGCGGCGAAAATCAATAAGCTGAAACACCAGTGCAATATCGCGCTCGGCAGCAAAATAGGCTTCAATCATCTCACCCCAGCGCTTGATTTCGCTTGCCGAGCGCTTGGCATAGCCGTAGCCCGGCAAATCAACAAAATTGACACTGTCGCAACCGAAAAAATTAATCGTAATGGTCTTCCCCGGCACCGAGGAAACCCGCGCCAAATTCTTGCGGTTAAACACTTTATTAATCAACGAAGATTTACCCACATTCGAGCGCCCGGAAAACACAATTTCCGGCAGTTCGCTTTCTTTGAGTTGCGCCGCCGTGCCATAGGAATATTTATACTCAATACTGTTAAAATTGATCATTGCCTTATCTCGGTTCTTTTACCGGTTTTTGCGGGAATAACCGGTGCTTTTGTTTCTTCTTTCATCGGAATATCGGCAAATGCCTGCTCAAACACCTCATAGAGGCTCTCCACACTGACAAATTCTACATTGGCTTTGACAATGTCATCCACATCATCCAAATCCGACACATTGTCGGCAGGAATCAGAACTTTACGCACACCCGCAAGGTACGCGCCCATCGCCTTTTCGCGCAAGCCGCCAATCGGCAGCACTCTGCCCTTTAAGCTGATTTCGCCGGTCATGGCAATATCGCGCTTGACAGGCGCATTGGAGAGTGCGGAAAGCACGGCAGTAGCAATGGCGATACCGGCGCTCGGGCCGTCTTTCGGTGTAGCGCCCGCCGGGAAATGAATGTGAATATCTTTCGTTTTATAAAAATCCTTTTCAATGGCATACCGGTCGCTGATACTGCGAATAAAGCTGACTGCCGCCGAGCAGGATTCTTTCATCACATCGCCAAGAGAGCCGGTAAATTCCACCTTACCGCTGCCATCGAGCACATTGACTTCCACGCGCAGGATTTTGCCGCCCACACTTGTCCACGCAAGCCCGTTGACAATGCCGACACTGTCGGTTGCAAGCAGCTGTTCTTTCTTATACTTCGGTGTACCGAGATAGGACTGAATGTTTTTCAAAGTAAAAGAGACTCTGCTCTTACCGTTTTCCACAATCTCGGCTGCCGCTTTGCGCATCAGTGTACCGATAGTGCGCTCCAATTCGCGCACACCCGCTTCGGAAGTGTAGTGGTCAATGAGCATTTTGATAACATCGTCACTGATATGTACCTGCTTCGCAGTTAAGCCGTGGCGCGCCAATTCTTTCTTGAGCAAATGCTTTTTGGCAATTTGGAATTTTTCTTCTTGAGTATAAGAAGAAAGTTCAATGACTTCCATTCTGTCATAGAGCGGTGCGGGAATTGCCGCCGCATCATTGGCAGTGGTGATAAAGAACACTTTCGACAAATCATAAGGAATGTCGATAAAGTTATCCATAAACGCGTTATTTTGCTCACTGTCAAGCACTTCAAGCATCGCAGACGACGGGTCGCCTTTATAATCCGAGCCGAGTTTATCAATTTCATCAAAAAGCATCAGCGGATTGGATGTTCCCGCCGTTTTAATGGCGGAAATAATCTTGCCCTGCATTGCGCCGATATAGGTGCGGCGGTGCCCTCTGATTTCGGCTTCATCGTGCACACCGCCGAGCGAAATGCGCACATACTTTCTGCCCATCGCTTCTGCCAAAGACTTGGCAATACTGGTTTTGCCCACGCCGGGAGGGCCGACAAGACAAATGATTTGCCCGCTGATATCGGGTTTTATTTGCCGCACTGCAATCAGTTCGAGCACGCGGTCTTTAACTTTTTGAATACCGTAATGGTCTCTATCGAGCACTTTGCGCGCCTTTTTGATGTTCAGACTATCTTTCGAATAGGTGTTCCACGGCAGTGAAAGCACCGTATCCAAATAGTTGCGCACTACATAAGCATCTTGCGAAGAAGATGCCATTTTGGCAAGCTTTTGCGCTTCTTTAACAAGTTTTGTTTCGGTTTCCTCCGAAAAGCCGATTTCCTTAATTTTTTGCAAATACTCTTCGAGTTCGGTACCGGTATCTTCCCCTTCACCCAATTCATCGGAAATGGCTTTGAGTTGCTCGCGCAGGTAATACTCTTTTTGATTTTGGTCGATGTTTTCCTGCACCATATCTTTAATCTTTTGCTCGATAAGGTTAAGGTTTGTTTCTTCCTCCAAAATCACAAGCAGGCGCTCCAAGCGCTTAACCGGATTGATGATTTCGAGAATTTCCTGATGCTTTTCCCAGGAAAACGGCGCATTAATGGCAATGACATCCGCCAATTCTTCCGCCTTTTCGGCAGAAATAATATCCATCACAATGTTGGAAGAAATCTTGGAAATCGTGGCGGCATACGCTTCAAACGCAGCTTTGCCCTGCCGCACTACCGCCGCTTCATACTCGCGCGAAAAACCGCTCACACGCATTTCCTCCAGCGGTGTGACCTGTGCCGTAATACACTTGCCGCCGACAGCAAATGAGCCGAGCATAGCGCGGCACATCCCTTCGACCACAACGCGCTCCATATCGGAGTTTGGCAACTTCATGACTTGCTTAACGGAAGCAATCACACCGATAGAATGCAAATCATCTACGGAAGGATTTTTGGTTTTGATATCTTTTTGGCAGACAACAAAGATTTCTCTGCCGTTTTTCATTGCCCTCTCCAGTGCCGCTTTGGAAACATCGCGGCTGACATCAAAGTGCAATATCATTTTCGGGTACAGTACCAGCCCGCGTAAAGGCAGCACCGGTAATATTTTCATTGTATCGTTCACTTGTTTCACCACTTTTCGGGTTTATTTCAGTTTAAAAAAGCGGCGGGCGTTTTGTTTGCCCACCGCCATTGAATTATGCATATTTACCGCCGGGGCGTTTTCTGCGCGGCGCCGGCTTTGTAAGTACAACCGGTTCTCGGTCCGCGTTCTTAATAAACTGCGCATCCGCTTCGCCTAAAATGTAATCTTTGGTAATAACGACCTTCTCAATTTCATAATCCGAAGGCATATTGTACATAATCGGCATTAAGACTTCTTCCATAATGGTGCGCAACCCTCTCGCGCCGGTATTTGCTTCTAAGGTTTTTCTTGCAATCTCTACCAGAGCTTCATGCTCGAATTCCAGTTCCACATTATCCAGCGAGAAGAGCTTCGTGTACTGCTTAATCAAAGAATTCTTCGGTTCTTCAAGAATTCTGACAAGGCTTTCTTCATCCAGCTGCTCGAGAGAAGTAATCACGGGAATTCTGCCGACAAGTTCGGGAATTAAGCCGTATTTGACCAAATCGGCGTTGGTAACCTTAGCATACGCTTCGGTCTTATCCATCTCTTTCTTCTCTTTAACATCGGCACCAAAGCCCATCGCAGAGCCGCTGCAGCGCTTTTCGACGACTTTTTGAATACCGTCAAACGCACCGCCGCAAATAAAGAGAATATTGGAAGTATCAATTTGAATAAATTCCTGTTGCGGATGCTTTCTGCCGCCGTTGGGCGGAACATTGGCAGTCGTGCCTTCCAAAATTTTCAACAGCGCCTGCTGCACGCCTTCGCCGCTGACATCTCTGGTAATAGAGCGATTTTCACTCTTTCTGGCAATTTTATCAATTTCATCGATATAGATAATGCCGTGCTCTGCTTTTTCAACATTGAAATCTGCCGCTTGAATAAGTCTTAATAGGATGTTTTCCACATCTTCACCCACATAACCGGCTTCGGTCAATGTTGTCGCATCGGAAATCGCAAAAGGTACATTGAGGATTTTTGCCAAGGTCTGCGCAAGCATGGTTTTACCCACGCCGGTGGGACCGAGCAAAAGCACATTGCTCTTTTGAATTTCCACATCGTCACTATCGCCGCCGAAATATACTCTCTTGTAGTGATTATACACGGCAACGCTCAAAGCGATTTTTGCTTTTTCCTGCCCTATGACAAAATCATCTAACTGCGCTTTGATTTCCTGCGGCTTAGGGAGCACAAGACTTTCGCTGTCTTTTGCACTCTTTCTTTGCCTGTCATGCGCATCCTCTTCGATGATTTGATTGCACAACTCAATACACTCATTGCAGATGAAAACACCTTCACCCGCAATCAGTTTTTCAACTTGTGCCTGCGTTTTACCGCAAAAAGAACATCTTTCGATTTGGTTAGCCATCTTTACCTCTTTGCAATCACTTTATCCACAATGCCGTATTCCATTGCTTCATTTGCCGACATAAAGTTATCTCTTTCGGTATCTTTTTCAATCTCTTCCAACGGCTTTCCGGTGTTTTCGGAAAGAATACGGTTTAAGTTTTCGCGCGTTTTCTTAATATGGTCGGCAGCCAAAATAATTTCGGTTGCCTGCCCTTTTGCGCCGCCGAGCGGCTGATGAATCATAATTTCCGCATTCGGCAGTGCATAGCGCTTACCTTTCTCACCTGCTGCCAGCAGGAAGGCGCCCATACTTGCCGCCATACCCATGCAAATAGTGGAAACATCGCACTTAATGTACTGCATGGTATCATAGATTGCCAAGCCCGCCGATACGGAACCGCCGGGGCTGTTAATATACAGGCTGATATCCTTTTCGGGGTCCTGGCTTTCCAAATACAGCAACTGTGCAATCACCAAAGAAGCGGTTGCATCGTTGACTTCATCGGAAAGAACAATAATTCTGTCGTTGAGCAAGCGCGAAAAAATATCATAAGAGCGCTCGCCGTTACCTGTTTGTTCGACTACATAAGGTACTAATGCCATAATAACACCTCTAAAATACTATCGTAACTAAATTATCGGTCAAATGCTCAAAATTATTCTGCTACTGAACACTGAACGCTGAAAACCGAACACTGAAAACGATTCATCGTTTTCTATGCTTTGCAGTTCTCTTTGACCAAATTCATTGCCTTTTCGGCAGCCAAGTCAGCCTTGACATCATCCACCGGAATGGCAGCCTTAATGACATCCAATTCAACTTTGTAAGCATCGGCATACTTTTGCATTTCGGCATCGATTTCTTCTTCGGTGACCTCAATGTTTTCAAGCGCGGCAATTTTATCTAAGCACAGTCTGATTTTAACCTGTCTTTCGGACTGCGGCTTAAGGCTCTCTCTGAGCGCGGAAACATCGCCGCCGGTGTACTTCACATAGGTTTCAAGGTTTAAACCCTGCATTTGCAGATTTTGCTCGAACTGCTTGAGGTTTTCATCAATGCGCGCATCAATCATCTGCTGCGGGATTTCCGCCTTCATGCCTTCAATTAAAGCATCAATCACAGCGTTTTCAAAATCATTTTCCGCTTCTTTTTGCTTGTTTTCTTTAATCTTCTTCTTTTCGTCTGCCTTCAACTCATCTAAAGTATCAAACTCGGAAACATCTTTGGCAAACTCATCGTCAAGCTCGGGGAGCACTTTCACTTTCGCTTCGTGCAGTTTCACTTTAAAAGTAGCCTCTTTACCGGCAAGGTTCTCTGCACCGTAATCTTCGGGGAAGGTCACGACAACATCAAACTCATCGCCTGCCTTGTGACCGACAATCTGGTCTTCAAAGCCGGGGATAAACTGACCGGAGCCGAGGGTTAAATCGAAGTTATCTGCCTGGCCGCCGTCAAACGCTTCTCCATCTACAAAACCTTCAAAAGCGATATCGCAAATGTCGCCTTCTGCCGCTTCTTTGTCTTCCACCGCTTCAATGGTGGAGTTTCTCTCCTGCAGCTTGGCAATTTCTTCATTGATTTCTTTTTCTGTCACGCGCACAGCCTTTTTCTTGGCTTTGATTCCCTTGTACTCGCCCACTTCCACTTCGGGCTCTACAACGACTTTCATTACAAGTTCCAAGCCTTCTTTGCCGATTTTCTTAACATCTAAATCGTAAGGAGCAGCAACGGCTTTTCTCTCTAAGCCCTCAAGCGCTTCGCCCACGATTTCGGGGTACAGAATATCGAGTGCATCTTCATAGAATACGCCCTCACCGTATACTCTTTCCACCATCTTCCTGGTAGCCTTACCTTTACGGAAGCCGGGAATAGCAATCTTCTTTCTTGCTTTATTGTAAGCCTTTTGGCAAGCCGCCTCAAACTGCTCGGCATCGGCACTAACAGTGATTTCCAGCACATTTGCCTCTACCTGGTTTACTGCGTCTAAACTCATTTTCATATCCTCCATAGATAAATAATATTATACGAATGGCATTATAGCATATAATTATAATATAATCAAGATTTTTTTATATTAGGCTGGCTGTTGACTGTAAAAAAATAAAGCATTGTCATAGCAACGCTTTATTTTTCTATCAAATACGGGCAAAACTCCAATCTGTCTGCCGCTATAAGTTTAAATTGAATACCGTACTTCTCGCCTTCAAACGCACTCTGCGCCGCTTTACCGTGCATATGCCCGTAGTAACAGCGGCGAATACCGTTTTGCACCAGGCACTCCATCACCTCTTGACACTCTTCGAGCAAAGATAGCGGCGGATAGTGCAAAAACGCCACAGGCTCTTTGCCGCTTAGTTTTGCGGCATCAATACTGCGCTGCAGCCTGCCGACCTCGCGCAAAAGCACCTTTTTGTCGGCACTTTTCTCGGCATCGAAAAACCAACTCCTTGTGCCGCAAACAGCAATGTTTTCCACTTCGATAGAGTTATTAAAGAGAAAATCGATGGTATTTAGGGAATGTTCCTCTTTTTGGCGCTCATTTTTGCTCATGGTATCCCACCATAAATCGTGGTTGCCTTTGAGCAGTATTTTTTTTCCCGGCAAGCGATCAATCCACTGCAAATCGGGAATGGCTTCACTGTAATTGATGCCCCAGGAAATATCGCCGGGAATGATGACCGTATCGCCCTCACCCACCAATTTTTTCCAGTTATTTTCGAGTTTTCGGACATAATCATCCCAGCCGAAGAAGATATCCATCGGCTTGTCGACACCAAACGATAAATGCAAATCCGCAATCGCGTAAACTGACATAATTCCCTCGAATAATTACGAAATTTTTTCCAACACTAAATGTGAAAGGAGTGTTGAATATGCACGAATGTATTAAATGCAATGTCACTAACTGTCAATACCATGACAAAGAAAACTACTGCTGCGCTTCGGAAATCGAAGTCGGCCCTCACTACGCCAACAGTAGTAATGATACGATTTGTTCCACTTTTAAAGCAGACAAAAATGCTTAATATGCCAATCGGGCGGTACACCGCCCGATTTTTTTTATGTAAGCTGTAAATCAGGCGGGCAAAGCCTTCCTGTTCTACTGCATTCACTTTATTGAATGCCAAGCATATCCAGCACCACATCGGTCATGCCGCTGCGCTCAACTACTTTATCAAAACGCACCGGCTTATTTTGAATAGCTGCCAAAGGTGCGGGAATCGGCACACCGGTGATGGCATTTAACTGCTGCATGAGGGCAAAACCATCCGCATCATTGACTTCTTTTGAGCCGACCGCTTCCAAAACGGCAGGGCTGAACTTATAGGGAGAAGCTGTGGAAGCAACGACAGTCGGCGTACTGTCTGCAGTCTTTTGTAAGTAATTGTAATAGACCGTTACCGCCACTGCCGTATGTGTATCACACAGATAATCAAAGCGCTTGTAAATATCGCCGATAGTGGCTTTTGTCGCATCATCATCGCAAAAACCGCCTTCAAAAATCCCTCTGATTTTTTCATAAACCGCCTTATTCACCGTATAGTTGCCATCCTCAAACAGCCCTTCCATACAGTCTTTAACAAAGGCATCATTGTCGCCGCTCAAGTGGTAGAGCAATCTTTCCAAATTGCTCGAAACCAAGATATCCATGGAGGGTGAAATGGTGGTATAAAAATCTCTGTCTTTATTATAGAAACCGCTTTCAATAAACTCGGTCAAGACATTGTTGGCGTTGGAAGCGCAGATGAGTTTTTTAATCGGCACACCCATTTCCCGCGCATAATACGCCGCCAAAATATTACCAAAATTGCCTGTAGGTACAACAATATTGATTTTATCGCCCAACTCGATTTTCCCTTGATTGAGCAAATCGCAATAGGTCGAAAAATAGTACACAATCTGCGGCACCAATCTACCCCAGTTAATGGAGTTGGCGGAAGAGAACATCATATTATTCTCAGCCAATTTGGCTTTGACCGCATCACTGGTAAATATCTCTTTGACACTCGTTTGTGCATCATCAAAGTTGCCTTTAATCGCACAAACCGCCACATTGGCACCCTCTTGTGTGCACATTTGCAGTTTCTGCATTGCGCTCACACCGTCGTTCGGGTAAAAGACAAGTACATTGGTGTTTTCCACATCTTTAAAGCCTTCCAGTGCCGCTTTACCGGTATCGCCGGAGGTAGCCACCAAGATAACAATTTGCTTGCCGTCTGCCGTCTTTTTGGCAGAGGTGGTCAACAGATACGGCAGCAGCTGCAGCGCCATATCTTTAAAAGCACAGGTCGGGCCGTGCCACAGTTCCAAAATACTCACACCGCTTTCAAGTGTCACGGTCGGCGCAACTTCTTTGGCGGTAAATTTACCCGCCGCATAAGCACCGCCAACGCAGTAATCTAACTCTTCTTCACTGAAATCCGTCAAATAAAGAGAAAGTATTTTTTTCGCTCTGCCGATATAATCAAGCTGCGCGAGTTCCTTAATAAAATCGCGGCTGACACTCGGTATTTCGCATGGCACAAATAAGCCGCCTTCTTCGGAAATACCGTTGGTAATTGCCTGCGCTGCCGTTACCTTTACCGATGAATCTCTGGTACTGGTGTAATACATATAATCCGCCTTTCTAAACGCGAAATGCATCTATGATATAGTTTATTTTATATACCTTATAGTTGTTTGCTTCGGGAAAATACACTTCTGCCACATCAAAACGAATGGGGCAATCGAACTTTTGCCGCGAAGCAAAGGAAGCCGCCGTCAATGCCAATTTGCGCTGTTTTTCAACCCCCACAAATTCAGCAGGTTGCGCAATGCTGTGACCGCTTCTGGCTTTCACTTCCGTAATGACAAGTGTTTTTTTATGGAAACTGATAATATCCGCTTCGCCGAAACGGCAGCGAAAATTGGTGGCTGCAATATCGTAGCCTTTTTCTCTCAAATAGCGGGCAACATAGATTTCGCCCCACTCTCCTGCCTCGTTCATTTTTCCAAAATCTTCTTGAGAAATGACCTTCTGTGAATGTCACTGACACCGTATTTCTCAATCATTTCGTAGTGCAGTTTGGTGCCGTAGCCCTTATGCTTTTCAAACTGATATTGCGGGTACTGTTTTGCCAAGTCCAGCATATATCTGTCTCTTGTCACCTTGGCGAGAATGGAAGCCGCCGCAATATTGGCGCTCTTCCCGTCGCCTTTAATAATACACCTCTCGGCAATAGCTAAGCCGGGGGTTTTATTGCCGTCAATAAGCGCAATATCGGGCTGCACCTTCTGCAGCTTTTCCACCGCACGGCGCATTGCCAAAAAGGTAGCTTGTAAAATATTGATTTCATCAATTTCTTTTTCGCTTGCAAAGGCAATGCCGTAGTCAAGCGCCTGTTCCTTGATGACATCATAAAGCGCATCGCGCTTTTTTTCACTGAGTTTCTTGGAGTCATTGACCCCTTCGAGTACCATGCCTTTGGGTAACACCACACAAGCGGCGCACACGGGACCCGCCAGCGGACCTCTGCCCGCTTCGTCAATACCGCACACCACTTCATAGCCTTCGGCTAAGGCTTCTTCTTCATAGGCAAGCCAATTCATGCAAAATCCTCCGGCATTTCAAAAGTGAATTTCCCGAGTTTTCCCTTTCTGAATTCATCGAGCAGGGTCACGCTTGCGCGCTCGGTATCGACTTCACCGCCGCTGATGAGCATACCGCGTTTTCTGCCGATAGCTTCAAGAATTTCCCAGGAATCAAGCCCTTCAATACTCTCTAATTTATAGCGCTCGCACAGCCGCGGCGCATAGTAATCTTTAATGTAATCAATCAGGCGCAGTGCCATGGTTTCACTGTCAAGCACCTCGCTCTTGATAGCACCGGTAAAAGCGAGTTTGTCGCCAACCGCTTTATCCTCAAATTTCGGCCACAAGACACCGGGTGTGTCTAACAGTTCCACGCCCTTACCAATGACAAACCACTGGTTGGCGCGCGTGACACCGGGCATATCGGCAACTTTTGCCTTGCCGTTTTTTGCCATACGGTTAATAAATGAGGATTTGCCGACATTCGGAATGCCGACCACCATTAAGCGCAGCGATTTGCCTGCCATACCTTTTTGGTTGTTTTTTTCAATGACAGGCGCGAGAACTTTTTTGACTAAAGGTAAATAGGCATTCAGCCCCTTACCGATTCTGCAATCCACGGCAAGTGCATAAATGCCTTGTTGTTGGTAATATGATATCCACTTGGCAGTGGCATTTTCATCCGCATAATCTGCCTTATTAAGCAGAATAATGCGCGGTTTGCCGCTGATGATGCTGTCTATCTCCGGGTTTTTTGAAGACTCGGGCAGCCTGGCATCGCGGATTTCCGTAACGGCATCGACAAGTTTGAGCGCCTCGCCGATTTGCCGGCGGGTCTTTGCCATATGCCCCGGAAACCACTGCACGGTTGTTTTAATAGAATCAGCCATACTTAACCTATTTTGAACTTACCAAAGGGTAAAAGGCGGAAATTTGCTTCACCGATAATATAGCGCACATCAATGTCGCCGATGCCGGAATCGCGGCAGTCCCACGATTCATTACGATTATCACCCATGCAGAATACACAACCGGCTTTCACCGTGTGCGGGAACTGCACATCGAAGCTTCTGAATGTGGGCGCAGCAATGTAATCTTCCTGCAGCACTTCCCCGTCTACCTTCACTTCGCCGGTATCAAAATTGATATCGACTACCTGCCCCTCGGTGGCAATAACGCGCTTGATGAGCGGTTCATTTGCCGCTGTCGGCTGTGTGATGACAACAATATCGCCTTGTTTAGGTTGGTATTTTACATTCGAAAGCACCAGCCAATCGTTGTTTTGCAAAGTCGGCTCCATCGATTGCCCGACCACGCCGGAAATACGGAAACAGAAAGTAAAGATGATAAAAATAATCACCAATGCCTGCACAATGATTTCCACAATATCCAAAGCACCTGCAATAAAGTTGCTCTTTTTGCTTTTTTCAGTCATCACAAATCTCCTAAATCAATAATTGTAGCAAAAACGGGATGCAGCGCCTTCACTGCGAAGCAGTCAAGACCCCCGGCATCCCCTCTTTGTTACACAAAGTGCTGTTAAAACCGCATTTATTTTAACAAGCACACTTCGCATTAAAGCGCCTGCTTAACTTTAGCAGCCTTACCGACTCTATCGCGCAGATAATACAGCTTGCTGCGGCGCACTTTACCGCGGCGCACTACTTTAATGCTTTCCACATTCGGTGAATGGAGCGGGAACACTCTTTCAACACCGACACCGTAAGAAATACGGCGCACTGTGAATGTTTCGGAAACACCGCTGCCCTTCTTGGCAATCACGGTACCTTCGAAAGCCTGCAATCTGGACCTGGAACCTTCGGTAATTCTCACTTCGATACGAATGGTATCACCGATGTTAAACGCAGGTACTTCCTTTTTGCAGGAATCCGCTGACATCATTTTCAAAGCATCCATCGTTATTTCCTCCCATAATTCAGGCGTTCGTGCATCAATAAAGCTATTGCTGCAGAGGACTCGCCTTTTTAATGCCTAAGGCACTAACCGCACCGAATTGACTTCGGCGGAAACAAAATGCATGCCGGTTTTGGCAATGCGTTCCAAAACTCAGCCTGTATATATTAGCATATGCTTTTAAAATAATCAAGCATTTTTTTGTAAACACGTAATTTATTTAAAATAACGATACATTTCATTGACCACGCAACACTTGGTAATGCTGCGCGCTTCATAGTCGAACCCTGCTGCTTTTTCCAACGCAGCGGCGAATAAAAAGACATTGAGCGTATTGTTTTGAGAGGCAGTTGCAAGCAATCTCAAGAGCAGTTTTCCCTGCTCTTCTTCCAATGCGTATGTGATGACATTCGGCAGCACATCCACATCTTCTTCCACTTTTTTTCTGCCGTGCTTGACTTTTTTGCTTACATATAGCGCTTCGCCGCCGAGCACCGCTTCGATTTGTACGGCAGCTTGCGATACATCTGCAAGTTCGTAGCGTAGTTCATACACCGCAGCATAGATTTCCTGCGGCTTCATTTTCGGCTCGTGCACGCGCAGAATTTCTATGCCTTCCGGCAATACCGCATTGAGCTTTGCCTTGAGTTCGCTGTTGGAAAGATTGTCATCCAACAAGCGAATATCCAAGCTTTCGCAGAAACTCTCAATTCCTAAAGGCAGGCTTTGCGCATAGCGAAAATAGGGTTTCGGATTGTAGCCTTCCGTAAACCAAATCGGAATGTGCGCGCTGCGCACCGCACGAAAAAAGACGCGGTTCAAATCCAGATGGGAGATGTACTTGGCGTTACCGCACTTGGTGTAATCAAGCCTTACTTCGCGCATGGCACACACCTCCCGACAGCTTGTCCGCCCCGCAAGCGGCACATTTTTGGCGGCAATGAGGGCTGGTAATGCTCTCATGCGCCTTTTTGTTCTCGCTGATTAAATAGTCCTTGCGAATACTGTAATCAAGGTGATCCCAAGGTAATACCTCATCAAAGGGAATTTTGCGGTTGGCAAAGAATTTCGGGTCTACACCGCAGCTTTCAAACGCTTTTTGCCAGCCTTCATAATTAAAATATTCATCCCAGGAATCAAACTTACAACCATTCTGAAATGCCTGCAATACTACCGGGCATAATTTGCGCGAGCCCTTGGCAAGCACCGCTTCAATGAGTGTATCGGTGCTGTTGTTGTAGGAAATGGAAACGCGCTTGGATTTATTGGCAGAGAGTAGTATTTCTTTTTTGCGCTCTAACGTCTCGCTGTCGTCCGCCGCTTCCCATTGGAAGGGTGTAAAAGGCTTCGGGATAAACGATGCACAGCTGACATTGATGCTGACATTGCGCCCCTTCGGTCTGTCCGGAAGCTGATAAAACAGTTCCGCCACTTTATCGGCAAGTGCGGAAATGCCCGCCACATCTTCTTCGGTTTCCGTAGGCAAGCCCATCATAAAGTATAGTTTGACCAATGTCCACCCGCCTAAAAAAGCTTTGCGGCAGGTGTTCATCAGTTCTTCTTCACTCACATTTTTATTAATCGCATCGCGCAGGCGCTGGGTGCCCGCTTCGGGCGCAAAGGTTAAACCGCTGCGGCGCACTTTTGCCAATTTTTCGGCAAGGCTTTCGGAAAAATTATCCACACGCAGTGACGGCAGCGACAAATTAACCTTCTCCGCCTCGCAATCGTCAATCAGTTCACTCAGTAGCGTTTCAATATCAGAGTAATCACTTGTGCTTAAAGAGCATAGCGACAGTTCTTCGTAACCTGTATTTTCGCACAAAGTGTTTGACTGCCTGCGCACCGTTTCGCTGGATTTCTCTCGAATCGGTCTATAAATAAACCCCGCCTGACAGAAGCGGCAGCCGCGAATGCAGCCGCGAAATACTTCCGCTGTTGCCCTGTCGTGCACCGCCTGCACGAAAGGTACCACAAAGGTTTCGGGAAAATACATCTTATCTAAATCCGCCACAACGCGCTTTTTGACAGTTGCAGGCACAAAATCGTATTTCGGAATAACCTCTTTAACCGTATTATCCTCGTAATACTCCACTTCATAAAATGAGGGAATATAAACGCCTTCAATCTGTGCGGCTTTCCTTAAAAATTCGGCTCTGCTCTCACCGTTTTGCTTACAGCGGCGGTAACATTCGACCACTTCCGGCAGCAGTTCTTCGCCTTCACCAAGGCAAATCACATCGGCAAAATCCGCAATCGGTTCCGGATTACAGACACAAGGACCGCCCATAATCACGATATTTTGCAGCCCTTCTCTGTCTTTACTTAACAGCGGTATTCCCGCTAAAGAGAGCATATTAAGCACATTGGTGTAGCACATTTCATATTGCAGGGTAAAACCGATAAAATCAAAGTCTTTGAGCGCATCGCCGCTTTCGAGCGCAAAAAGCTCGATACCCTCTGTGCGCATGATTTCTTCCATATCAATATCAGGCGCAAAACAGCGCTCGCACCAAACGCCGGGCATTTCATTGAGCAGACCGTAAAGAATTTTCATGCCAAGGTGCGACATCCCGATTTCATACTTATCCGGAAAACAGAAAGCAAAGCGCACATCTACTTGCGTTTTCTCTTTCACAACGCTATTCGGTTCACCGCCTGTATACCGCGCCGGTTTTTGCACAAAGGGCAGTATTTTTTCTATTTGTTTGCTTCTCATAATAACTCCCGTTTCGGACTTCCAAGATAACACTATTATAAATGAATAAGTGCACTTTTTCAATCGCTTTGTGTACGGCGGGTAAAAGTTTCTATGAGCAGAAACAGAGAAAGAAAGCACAAGGAGGGATTTAATCGTATTTTAAAGCATATTATCATACCGAAAATTAAAAGTAAAACACAACCTATTGAAGAAGCAATTTTCCCTATAATTTCAGCATTTTTTGCACTTCTATAATGAGCGATCATTAATTGCAGTGCCTGCCCGCCATCAAGCCCGGTAATCGGTAAAAGATTGAAAACAGCCAACGCAATATTGATGGAAAAAAACCGCATAAAAATGTTGTTTTTCTCAAAAAAACAGTACAAAAATATACAGATGCCTGCTAACAAAAAATTGGCAAAACAACCCGCAAAAACAATACACATATTTTGATAGTACAACAATGCTTTCAATTCTTTTTTGATGAGTATCCCAAACGGTTCGAGCGCTATGCCGTCAATTTTCACGCCGAATAATAGCATCGCAAAAAGGTGCGCGATCTCATGAACGCACACCATCAAAAAAGCAAAAAGAAATACACCGCGATCAAATAAAACAAGACAGCTGAGCAAAATGCAGAATAAAAAAGATATTTCAATGCGAACCCCGCCAATAGAAAAACGCATTAATCTATCACATATGTCGGGTTGCAGTAAATCCCGTTAATGATAATCGCAAAATGCAGGTGCGGTCCTGTTGACCAGCCGGTGGAGCCGACCAGCGCAACGGTTTCGCCCGCATCAACTTTATCGCCAACCGCGACATATAAGCGGGAACAGTGCGCATAGAAGGTTTGAATGCCGTTGCCGTGATTGATTTTTATGTATTTACCGTACACATCGTCTTCCCCTGCTTCTTCAACAATTCCATAGTAGGCAGCGCTAACTTTATCGCCGCTGTCTGCGGCGATATCAATGCCGGTATGGAAACTCAATTTTTCGCTGACCGGGTTGATTCTGTAACCGAAGGGCGAAGAAATCTTTCCCTGTGCCGGGCGGCAAATATTTTCCGAGATCACATATTTGGAAGCTGTACAATTATCGGGGTAACGATTCCCGTTGACATCTTCATCCTTACCGCCGGCTTGTTCGGTGGATTGCTTCTGATTATTCTCATCGACAAAGAAGGCTTTGATTTTGCTCCAGGCTTTTTTGACACCTTCATTTGCCTGCTCGTTCTCCGCAACATCCACATATTTTTTGGCAATCGTATCATAATCTTTCGGAGAAACTTTTTTAACGGCATATAGCACTGCCAATAAAATGCTCACCACCACAGCCTGTACGAGCAGCAGTTTGAGCAGCGAAAATCTGTGTTTCTTAACATTTTGCATAAACTTTCTCCTTAAATTTTATTTACTTTTGCGCCTGTAATATTTATATATCTATTGCTGTATAATTATTAATATGATATAATTTAACTGAAATATTATTGATTTTTTTTGGAGGTATTGCCATGAAAAACATCAAAAAAATGTTTGCAATCATCCTCACCATTGCTCTTTTGGTGAGTGCTCTTCCGCTTTCTTTTGCGCAAAGTGACAGTGTGGAAGACATTGTAAATGCAGACTATGAAAACTATTTGGCAACAGGTGCCGATGCACAGGATCTGACCGAAGGGGAAGATTATGTAGCAGGTGAAATTCTTTTTAACTATGCACCCGGTGAAAACAACGCCTACTCCCTCTCCTCTATCGAAGCGGGATTCGGATTGGAAATTTTGGAAACCATTGACCAAAGTGCTTTGATTGCCAATGCGCAAACTTCCTCCGAAGGCGGCGAAAACCAAACACTTTACCGCGCTGCATTCGATAGTACCAAAGCCAGCGTATTTGAGCTGTGCAAGGCAATGAACGAATTGCCCACCGTTACGGATTGCGAGCCTAATTATACTTATGCTCCCGACAGTTTCGTTATGCCTACGGAAATCAGCAGCTCTTCTTCCTATAACAGTATGCAAAAGTGGTATTTTGATAATATGAACATTCCTTCGACCTGGCAAACCTACTCCAACCTCGGCGAAGGCACTTTGGTCTGCGTGATTGACAACGGTTTAAATGCCACTCACAACGAAATCAAAAACAGATTGTGGGACGATGGCAACGGCAACCACGGCTACAATGCAGAGTTTAATAACCACGATATTTACGGCAAGCTTGACGGCGGTCCCGCCCACGGTTCTCACTGTGCCGGTATTATCGGCATGGAAGCTTCCAACGGCGGCTTGGTCGGTGTCGCACCTAAAGCGACAATTATGATGTGCAATGCTGTCACCTCTTCGACCGGTTACTTTACCAACGCCAACCTGATTAAAAGTTTGGAATATGCCGTTGCCAACGGTGCCGATGTTATCAGCATGAGCCTTGGCGGCTATGCTTTCAGCTTTAATATGGAAAAAGCGCTTGCCAGAGCTTCTTACAGTGCTGTCATTTTGTGTGCAGCGGGCAACGAAGGCCTCAATGCCGCTACCGCCCTGCACTATCCCTCGGCTTCCGGCGCAGTCATCGGCGTTATGGCGCTCGGTTCGGGTTCCTATACCAATCGCCTGTCAGACTACTCCAACTATGACTTAACCGGCAGATACTACCAGGTAGCAGCCCCCGGTACCGATATTTATTCCATTTCCGCACTGAGCAATACCACATACAGAGAAATGACCGGTACTTCCATGGCAACACCGTTTATGGCCGGTATCGCCGCACTGTATGTTGCCGAACACCCCACCCTTTCCCCGGCAGAAGTAAGAAGCTCCATTATCCGCGATGCCGGTGAAATGGTGCAAGGCTATATGTCCGATGCCATGAGTTACTCGTTTAAAAAGGCCACGGCATTAACCATGCTCGGGCAAACTTGTGAACCGGCAACCCAGGCAACCTTCAACGACCGCATAGTCTATGCTAAAGTCAAAGAGGCATTGGCTGTCGACAATCCCTCCACACTGACCAATTATGATTTAGAGTCTGTTACCCATTTAGATTTAAGCAATACCTCATTTAAAAATTATTCCGAATTGGCAAAATTCCCGGCACTGACCTATCTTAATTTGGCAGGCACCAACATGAGCGATGCCGATGCTAAAGCCATGGTACAGTATCTGCCGGATACCCTGCAAATCCTGGATGTTTCCGATAACGAATTAACAAATCTTGATTTCTTGACAAGATACAGCGGTTACTTAACCCGCTTAACAGCCCACAACAATGCGATTAAGAATATCGCCGGTGTTTCCGGCTTTACCATGTTGACGGAAATTGACCTTGCCTCCAACCAAATCAAAGATATTTCAGCTGTGAGCACACTAACCGGTTTAAAATACCTCTATGTCCCCGGCAACTTGATTGAAGATGCCACGCCGGTCATCAGTGTTAAAAGTTTGGAAGAAGTATACTTCGGCAACTACAACCCGAATTTCACCGATATGTTCGGCGAACTCTACTTCCTCTCAGGCTCCAAAGGCAATCGCATCACTTCGTTAGCACCCTTTATGCAGTTAAGTAAATACAATAACCGCATGCACTATATTAATTTAAGCTACAACTATGTGCAGTATGATTCACAATACAACTACCGCGCCGCAAAGCTCATTCAATTACTCGATGAAATCGGTAATTATTATGATTTTCAATCTATTTTTGCCGAAAATGTGAAGTATAAGCTGGTGCTCTCTCCCTGTGCAACAGGCGCACTGACTATGGCGCAAGACATTGTGTTTGAAAATAATAAAAACTATGTCACCTTATCTTTAGAAGGTGAAGCACAGAAAATACCATACAGTGTGATTCCCGAAGGTGCCGATTACAGAAGCGGCGTTACTTTCCGCGTCAAAGACAGTTCCGTTGCCTATGTTGACAGCGAGGGATTCGTTTACCCGGTCAATGCCGGTTCTACTTATATTACACTCACACTGGACAGCGGAAAAGTCAGAACCTTCTATGTCAACGTTAAAGACACTTATGTGCTCGGCGCTTCCATTATGAACCCGCGCACCATCTACTCCGCCGGAACTTCCTACACTGCACTTGTTTATACCGCACCTTGTGTGGCAATTCGCCTGGTTGATCAAAACGGCACCGGTTTCGGCGAATACACTTCTTCCGGTAAATATTGCTATGCTTTAACCGATTCCCATGGCAACAACTACCAAAAGTGGATTGTGCCGCTGAGTGCCGAGGCTGCAGGCAACTACAACATCACTGTCAAAACCAAAGCAACCGACAGCAGCGCATTTGCCACCGCAACCGGCAGTTTCAACTTCCCGGTAGGCGAAGCCTTCGGTTACGAAGTCTATGGCAACATCTACGCCTACAACACACGCTTTGATACCACCATCAGCCTGTTGATGGAAGATGAAACCCCTCTGCAAAGCATCAAACTGCAAGGCGGCGTTTCCAACAGCGGCGAATATCGCTTCACCAATGTAGCGGCAGGTACCTATACCATCAAGATTGAGCGCGACGGTTATGTACCTTACTTTATCCGCCATGTTGTTGTAGACGGTGACACATTAGTGGATGACAATATCGACACACCCGCCGATATTACTTCTCTTGCCGGTGATTTCAACGGTGACAATGTCATTGATTTTGCCGATGCCTCTATCCTGTTGGCAAACGGCAATTATGCAAGCACCGCTGCCGGCGCACAAAACATTCTTTGTGATATTGATGCCGACGAAATGGTTACGGTTTCAGACTTGTCCATCGTCTTGGCAAATATGGCAGGTTGATTCCTCACAACAAAGTATTCGTTTTTTAGCATTTACCCCCACATATTCACTGAAAGAGGTAAATTATGACTATTCAAAAATTCAGTAGAAAAGCACTGGCGCTGCTTTTGGCAGTGCTGATGTGTGCCGGCTACCTGGTATCTGCGGCCGGGCAAAGCTATGCGATAGCGCACCCTGCTTCTGTCAATGCCGGTAAATCGGATGCTCAAATCCAAGCGGACGACTTGGAAGAATTCTCCGAGCGCTCGGGGTATGATTACCACGAGGCAAAAGAAGGAGACTATGCACCAAATGAGTTGATTTTAGAAATCACCTCTTCCCCTTCCAATGCCGCTGCAAGCATCAGTTCCTTTGAAGATGAATTTGATTTAAAGGTAGAAAGAATACTCAGCACCACTGAATTCGAAGATGAAGGTGAAGCACAAGTTTCCTCTATTGATGAAGGCGAAAGCATTCTTACCACCTACTTCATGAGCACTCAAGAGGATGATATTATCGCTTTGTGCGATGCGCTCAATGCGCGCGATGAAGTGTTTAATGCACAGCCTAACTTTAAATACGAAATCTGCGATGAAACCGAAGCGGCAGACCTCAGCCAACCCGCCGAGCAGCCGGAAGAAGAAACCACTGCGCCGCAAAGCGATGTGCAAGAGCAGACTACCGAACCGCAACAGGATCCCGTTGCGCAGGAACCGACTGCCACCGCAAAAGGCGGTGAAAGCTCTGTTGCAAGTTATACCGACCCGGCGGCCTTTAATACTACCGGCTATACCAATTACTTGAAGTGGTGGTTTGACTACTGCGAAGTGTCCTCTGCCTGGTCAACCTATGGCGACACTACCACCGGCTACGGCTTGGGTAAAGGCATCAATGTAGCAGTTATTGATACAGGCTGTAATACCGCACATGAAGATATCCGCGACAATCTTTGGACAGGTAGTTCCGGTCAGTGCGGTTACTATGCGTATGAAAGTAAAAATATTCTGAAAGATCAGGCAAATATGGATGCCAATGGTCACGGTTCTCACTGCTGCGGCACGATAGCCATGAGCGGCGACAATCTGGTCGGCGGTATCGGTGTGGCGCCCAAGTGCTCGCTGATGGTCATGAAAGCCGACCGTAACACCGGAAAAGGTTCTTTCTTTGACAGTGAGTTGATTACCAGTTTAAACAAAGCCAAAGAATACGGCGCCGATATTATTAGTATGAGTTTAGGCAGTTACAGCTTTTCCTACGCCACTTACCGCACTTACCAAACTGTCTCCTCCACAAGCTTAATCGTCTGCGCTGCCGGTAACGATGCGTTTGATACCAGCGAAAAACTCCACTTCCCCTCCGCTGCATCCTGCGTGATGGGTGTTATGGCACTGGGAAACAGCAGCAACAGAACGAAACTTGCCACTTTCACGAACTACGATACGAGCGGCAATTTTTACAAAGTCGTTGCTCCCGGCACTTCTATTTATTCCCTTAAAAGTTCAACCGATAACAATTACGCAACAAACGAATACGAGACCAAAAACGGGACATCTATGGCAACTCCTGCCGCTGCAGGTATGATTGCGAGCTTTATGTCTTACATTAAATATGTGAAGGGCTGGGATTGGACCCCCGCGCAATACCAATATGAAGTGGAATACTTAATGAACTACAGCGGCAATACCCTTTCCTGCGGCGCCTACTCAGCCTCCACTCATCCGGTAGCATATGAAAAAGGTTCCTCTTTTAAAGTCATGAACCTGAAGTACCTCTTCAGCAGAATGTCTTCGCTGAGCACCAGCCCGTTTGCGAGCACCACCACAGTCAGCTTTAATAACTCCACTATACGCGACGGTGTTGTCAATGCGACCGGTTTGAGTGCATCCCAACTGGATACCTACGCTATGCGCCGCGTCAGTCTCATGTATTGGAGCTCGGACAGTACGCGCAAAGGCATTTCCGATTACTCGGATTTAACGAAACTGACAGGTCTTAACTACTTGGATTTATCCGGCTCCACAAAGGTGACAAGTTCCAATATTGCCGATGTCATTTCCAAGTGTCCGGCAACGATTGTGCACCTGAATTTGAAGACCGCTTCCCCCTTAGGTAACCTCGGTTGCTTAGCGAATGCTGCTTTTTCGAACCTGCATTATCTGAACATCAGTTCCAATAATATTACTACTCTCAGTTCGATCCAAAAGTTCACTTCTTTAAGATACCTGTATGCAAACTCCAATGCGATTGTCGATATTTCCGCCCTATCGGGAATGACGCATATCGAGCGCATTGAACTCAATAACAACCAGATTCAAGACCCGAACCCGGCTTTCGCTTCGGATTTCTTGAATTATATTGATTTGTCGCACAACAAACTGAGCGACCATATGCAGTTATATAATTACAAAGGTGCTTACCACGATAAAGATTTTAATTCCGATACCATTAATTTCTATGTCGACTACAACAATATGACCGGTTTGACCACTTCGGTGGCAAACAGCATTAAGAGCACCATTACCAGCAACAACACTGTAAACGGCACCCTGATTGCCGAAACCATTAATTTTACTTATTCCAACCAAACCGCTCCCACCAGCGCTGTACCGATGACATCCTTTAAAATTGAGGATATGACTGTCAGCCGTGATGAATTGTGCAGCGGTAACCTCAACTTAAACTCTATCACCGGTTTTACCGCTTACCCGAGCGGCGCCAATCAATATAACTACCTGACTTGGACTTGCTCGGAAGACGGCTACTTCGGTTCTGACGGTTCGGTGCTGGTTACTCCGGAAGAAATCACTTCCTGCAGAACATTAACTTTGACCGGTACAGCGCCCGAAGCTTCCGGTGCGAAGTCTACTGTCACGGGGACGGCTTCGCAAACCATTAAACTAACCATTACCGCGCCGGAACTTTATAATGCATACCTTTCCGAACACGTGCTTCAAACCGGCAACCAAGCGGGTATTTTGGTGGCAACGAATCAGTATGCTACCAGAGTCTACATGAAATTTGTCAAGAGCGGCAGCAGTGATACTGTTATTTACGGTCCTATGCCCGAAACGACAGTCGCCAACGGCTCCGCGAAAGTGACAATGTTTATTATCCCCGATTCGATTACCGGAACAGCGGGCAACTACTCCTGCTATGTCTACCCGAGTACCGATTCCGGTGCCTATGCGACATCCGGCAATGGCGATGTTTCCGGCAAGTCTACATCGCCTTATAAGTACTTAGGCTACCTGTATGTCAAAGACAGTGTGGAGACTTCTACTGCCGATACCCTCAATGTAACGTATGACTCCAAGCTTAACCGCTACGGTCAGTCGGCTCTCTATGCCACCAATTGCGGCACCACTTCCTCCTCCCCTGCCAAACCCGCAGGTACTTACTCACTCGCGACCGCCTACGGCACCTCCAAGTTTATCGGCGGCGGTTCGTATTTCGGTGCATACGGTGCCGGTTACTTCGGCAAAACCGCAACCAATTACCCGAATGCCGCGGTGACGGACGATGCCACTTTCTACATCGGCAACAGCAATATCAGCACCATGAATGTGGAATCTAAAATTTCCACCATTGCGCCGGAAGTTAAGACTGTAGAAATTCGTAACGGTACCACATATAAGAACGACGGCTATGTGGAATACCTTGTTAAGACCAATACCGATGCGACCGAAGTGAAGGCATATAGTGTCGGCACAACGGATGATATCAGTTCCGATGTCAACCACATCACCACAACCTTCAGTTCTTCCCCCGGTTCTTACGCTAACTACAATGCCACCTACAGTTATAAACTGTGGTCGATCAAAGTACCGCTGACAAGTTCCAAAGCCATGCAACCGGTGAACATTGTGGCAGCAGACCCGCTGGGTGACGGCACAGCGACCAAAACCCCTGCTACAGGTTTAAAGTTCAACGGTTCGCAGTACGTGTATGCCACCGAGCAGCCCTATAAAGTTGTCGGGAATAATCTGACCATTCTGCCGGCAGATGATGAAGGCAACAGCCTTGCCGACTGCTGTAAGAGTGTCACCTATTCGGTTTCCAATACCGATTACTTTAGCGTGTATTCCAACTACAACGGCAGAATTAATGTGGATATGGAAAAAGTGCTCACCGACTTGGAAAGCACGTCTTCGCAGTATAAATATACCAATATTACAGCTACGCTCGAAAGCGGTGCAACGGCAACGATGATGCTGTACGCTTACCGCCCGATTGCCAAGTCCCTGACTTATGATACGGAGCTTTCTTCGCTGACCTACGGCGGCACCGTCTACTACACGGTCAACACCTATGGTTCCGATACCATTTATGTGCGCACTTCCAGCGATAAATATTCCGACCCGATTATGACCTTCACCTTAGCGGATACTGACCACTACACCACCGCTACGGATGAAAAAGGGAATGAATATATCCAGTGGAACTTTACGCGCACCTTTGATACCGGTGTCACCACTTTAAGAACCTATGTGCGCTCGTCTTTGGATTACAGCGACACGCAAACCTTCAACAGTGCTTCCTACACCTCCAACACGGTCAACAGAACCTTAGACCCCGGCGATTACAGCGCTTGGGAAGCACAGTTGGCAAGAGTGGAAGATGCCTCTGTTCTGAGTGCACTTGCGGCAAGTTACGGGGAGCAAACCGAACTGTATGAACAAAGGTTGGCTGCTTACCAAGACTTTGTTAATAATGCTGTGCTTACCTACGATGAAACCCAACAGGCACTCATTGATGCACAAACCGATGCACTCGAAGAAAAAATTGACACCCTCTTCGGTTACGGCGATTACAACGATTCTTTAGAAGCATTTGCTGCTTTAGATAACAGCGAAAACGCAAAATACATTCCGCAAACGCTGCGCGACCTGGTCGCTCAAGAAGCCACTGCGACCAACCGCAAAGAACTCTCCTTGGCGATTGATACTATCTTAGCCGAGATTCAAGCCTTGATTGAGAAGACCGAAGAAGTAGAGACTTATCTGAGCGAACTGGAAACAGAGATTCCCGAACTGCGCGGTGAAACGGTTCCGCAGCGCTTCAGCGCCGATACTTACAATACCTTAAAGGCGCAATATGACAGTATCAAGAATCATCTTGATACCTTGACATATGCTTCTGCCGCAGAACTCGATGCAGACTATCTTGTTTTACAGCAAGCGCGCGCAGCACTGCATGAACACAATTATGTGCCGACTGTTACTGACCCGACTTGTACCGAAAGAGGATATACTACTTACAGTTGCACCGGTTGTGATGCCTCTTATGTAACAGACTTCACCGCCGCACTCGGTCACCGCTGGGGTGAATGGACTGTCACTACACCTGCAACCTTCGACCAAGACGGTGAAGAATGCAGGGTGTGCAGCAGAAATGCCTCTCATATTGAAACAAGGATAATTCCTGCAACCGGCTCTCTGCCTCACACAAAAATCGGTGACGCTACCGACTTCACGGTAGATGTCGGTATTGCCGATGCTTCCACCGGAAACTACAAGGGGTTAATTGATGTGAGTTTAAAGATTGCGATTGACTACACGCAATTGGAAACCGATGGCGAAAAAACCCTGCGCATATTTAACCAAATCATTTCCATAGACCCCGATGTTGTCGGAACTGTCAGCCGCGCAAGAGCAACCAGAGGCCAGCCGAATATGCAGGCAATGATGGATTTGGTTGCTGAGAGTGAATATAACCACATCAACGCCAAGCAGGATTGGGCGGTCATAGCCAGCCCCATTGCACCGTATGAAGAAGCGGATGAAATGGATATGATTATCTTTGGTTTAAGCACGATGTCTACTTTAACCTACAATCCGAACTTGGATAAAGTGCTCATTCAATTGTCCGGCTACAATGATCTCGGTTATTTGAATGAAGATGATATTGACAGACCGGAGTTTGTTGTACTGCATCTGTACTTGGCATTAGAAGACGGAAAAACACTGCAGGATGCAAAAGATGCCATCAAACTGGCAACGGTTGCCGATCTTGCCGACAGTGCTACTCCCGGTGTCATGGACGGTTTATCCTATGTTACCAGCGCCGAAGAAAGCGCCGGTATGGTTAACAGCACTACCCTGCTCTTCTCCAAAGACTTTAACCCGAAACGTGATGTTACCTTCCACTGGTACAGCGATGGCGGTGAAGAGCAAACTACCGTACAGCCCACCACTGAAGGCTTTGTGCCGGAAGGCTTTACACCCGATGATTATGCAGCCGGCGATTATACTTACACCTTCACCGGTTGGGATAGAGAGTTAGAAGAAGTGACCGGCGATACCGATTACTACGCACAATACGAAGAAACCTTTATCGGTCACGACTATGTACCCGCAGTCACACTGGAACCGACCTGTGAAGTGCCCGGTGTTACCACCTACACCTGCTCGCGCTGCGGTGAGTTCTATACAGAACCGATTGCCGCCCTCGGGCATAACTGGGGTGATTGGAATGAAACCACCGCGCCGACTTGCGAAGGCGAAGGCGTAGAAACCAGAGTTTGCCAGAGAGATGCGAACCATACCGAGACAAGACCTGTCAGCGCCCTCGGTCATAGCTGGGGCGACTGGGCTGTCACCACTGCCCCGACCTGTGAAGGTGAAGGCGTGGAGACCAGAGTTTGCCAAAGAGATGCGAACCACACCGAAACAAGACCGGTAACAGCACTCGGTCACGATTATGTGTCGACTGTCACGAACCCGACTTGTACCGAGAGAGGTTTCACCACTTATAACTGTTCGCGCTGTGAAGCTTCCTACATTGGTGACTATGTCGATGCCTTAGGACACACCCCGAAAGATCCGGTGGAAGAAAACAGAAACGAACCCACCTGCGAACAAAAAGGCAGTTATGATTCTGTTGTTTACTGCTCGGTATGTGAAGAAGAACTCTCCAGAGAAACTAAGGACATTCCTGCCCTCGGCCACAACTGGGGCGACTGGGTTGTCACCACTGCCCCGACCTGTGAAGGCGAAGGCGTGGAGACCAGAGTTTGCCAAAGAGATGCGAACCACACCGAAACAAGACCGGTAACAGCGCTTGGTCACGATTATGTGTCGACTGTCACAAGCCCGACTTGTACCGAGAGAGGTTTCACCACTTATAACTGTTCGCGCTGTGAAGCTTCCTACATCGGTGACTATGTCGATGCCTTAGGACACACCCCGAAAGATCCGGTGGAAGAAAACAGAAACGAACCCACCTGCGAACAAAAAGGCAGTTATGATTCTGTTGTTTACTGCTCTGTTTGTGAAGAAGAACTCTCCAGAGAAACTAAGGACATTCCTGCCCTCGGCCACAACTGGGGCGACTGGGCTGTCACCACTGCCCCGACCTGTGAAGGCGAAGGCGTGGAAACGAGAGTTTGCCAGAGAGATGCGAACCACACCGAGACAAGACCGGTAACAGCACTCGGTCACGATTATGTGTCGACCGTCACGAACCCGACTTGTACCGAACAGGGTTACACTACCTACAACTGTTCTCGCTGTGAGGCTTCTTACATCGGTGACTATGTCGATGCATTAGGGCATAATTACAAAGACACGGTCATTGCACCGACCTACCGCAACGGCGGCTACACACACCATGAGTGTGAACGCTGTCAAGATATGTACGATGATACACGTACCGACAGATTGCCGCTATACTACATTGTTCCCTCTTTGGCGGAACAGGAAGCCACACTCATCTTCAAGAGTGATGATGCCGAGTACGAAGTCACTTCGACAGACGGCAGATTCGAGATTAATGATATTCCTGTCGACACTTACCGCATTTATGTGCGCGCCGACCTTTGCCTGTGCATTGCGGTAGAAACCTATGAAATCACCGACAATGAGTACATCTGTGAAGAAACGGTGGCAATGCCGATCGGTGATGTAAACGCCGACAATTACATCGACTTTGCCGACCTGAGTGTGCTGCTTGCCAACGGTATCTACGGCTGCGAAAATGAGCAGCTGGATCTCACCGGAGACGGTATGATTTCCGTTGATGACATTGCACTCGCTCTGCGTGAAGAAAACTACGGTAAAGCTTCCGTAACGATTCGGTAATTCAAATAAACCGCAGGGCACCCGCAAGGGTGCCCTTTGTTTGTTCGACAAATAAGGGTTTGTCGAGCTGTTTGCAAAACCACAAAAGTTGTGTTCGATATAGGTCTACCCCTCTGTCACTTCGTGACATCTCCCCTCATCAAGGGGCGACAAGAAGAGGATAAATTGAACATCGAACCAACTGCGGTGGTTTTGCTCGTTCCACTCGC
>JAFRJB010000013.1 GCA_017432485.1 Clostridia bacterium | reverse complement strand
GAATGCTCCGAAAGCGAATATTGGTTAGAATTATTAACCGAAGCCGGTTACAGCGACAACACTGCCATTCTCGAACAGTGCAGAGAATTAAAAAAGTTGCTGATTTCTTCCATCAACACTGCCAAGAAAAATCAAAAATAAACGCAAACAAAAAAACGGACGAAGCATCGTCCGATTTTTTCTTCTTTTATATCTCACTATATTACTTACTCAATCGTAATAATATCGGCGAAGCCGGTTAACTCGAATACTTCCATCACGATTTCGTTGGCGCCCGTGACTTTCATGGAGCCCTGGGTGTTCATAATCTTTTGCGCGGCTAAAATCACGCGCAAACCTGCCGAAGAAATATACTCCAACTGCGAAAAATCAAAAGTGAGGTCGGTAATACCCTCCAGCTCGTTTCTAATCACTGCTTCGAGGGAAGAAGCGGTTGTGGTTTCGAGTCTGCCCTCAATGCCGAGGGTCATTTTGCTGCCTTCTATTGTTTTATGGATTGTCATTTTCAAATCCCCCTTTCTTACATTTTTTTATAAATAATCATTTCTGCTTCGTGCTCTGTGATACCGATTTGGATTTCATCGGCGATATTGGTAACGATAGGCTGTTCCAATTCGTCCCACGCTTCAGCCTCTTGGCTTGCCTTATAGCGGTTGAGCGACCAAACACTGTTGGCAACTACCGACATGCCTCTGGCATAAGCCGCTGCCTGCGCGGTCGGCATTTCCTCCGAACTCCACCCTTCGGCATAGGCGCCGGTTGTGTCTTCGGCGGGCTCTAAAATGCGCTGAAACAAATCGCGAATTTTGCCCATAGCGCCTTTAGCGGCAATGTTTTCACCGCTGGTGGAAGCGGATAAAAGTTTCTTTCTCGTTTGCGCATTCATATCGATTTGCGCTTTTAAATGCAGGCGGAAGGTATCATCTTCATCTTCAATCCAGAAGTCTGCATCGTGTTCGCCCGCAAGCCCTTTCATTAACCCCATCATCTCTTCTGTTAAGAGCATCAGGTGAACGGCATCTTTTTCATCGAGTGACTTATAGGCTGCCACCGCCTCTGCTTGCTTGATTGCCTCGGCAACACCTTCGCCGGTATTTGTCACATGAATAACATCTGATTTCATAACTTTCGACCTCCGTGATGTTAGTCTGTCAATTATTCATTATATCTGTTTTTTCTTTAAAAAGCAATACAAACATTTTGCAAAATGCCACTCTTTTTTGCCGCGGCAAAAAAGGGTGAGTGGGGGCACCCTAAATAAAGAGGGACAGGTTTTTGCGTTGTTCTTTCATCCGCCTAAGCGATAAAAAATCCCTTGAATACGGCAAGTATGCAAAGAATTATTTCTCACTTATCCGAATAAAATAACTTAGCAAAAACTGCAAAGCACTCAAAATCAGTCTATTTTTTGTTAGAATAAAGTCAAAAACTGCCAACTTGGCTAACGCCAGTTGGCAGTTTTTTGCTGCAATTATAGCGAAAAAGAGGCGATTTTGAGCTATTCCTCCTTATTGAGGGTGCCCCTGCCCGCCTCTTTACTATTGCAAGTGAATTTGCTATGATAAAGAGTATGTTAGAGAGAAAATTAATTGTCAATAAAACCGACCAAAGCGGTGCGCGGCAAAAGGAAGAAATCACTTTAAGAGCGGCGCAGCCCGAAGATGCCCCCGGCATTCACCGGCTGATGCGGGAAGCCTATAATGCACTCACCGACAAGAGCCTGTTTGTGTGTGATGAAGAAAGCTTCATTCGCAGCCAACTAACCGATAGCGGCTGCGGAGTAGTCGCCTGCAGCGCGGCGGGGCAAATTGTCGGCAGTTTTGTGCTGCGCTTCCCCCATGATGCACCCGACAATTTGGGCAGAGATATCGGTCTTTCGCCGGAGGAACTGACCAAAGTAGTGCATATGGAAAGTGCTGCCGTCGCCCCGGCGTACCAAGGCAACGGGCTGCAGCGCCGGATGCTGAAATTTGCAGAAGAAACTATCGACACCACCCGCTACTCCATTGCCCTTGTGACTGTTTCGCCCGATAACCCCGCGAGTTACAAGTCGTTTGAGCGCGCCGGCTACCGCCTTGTGCTCACCAAAGAAAAATACGGCGGCTTACCGCGCAGAATTTATATGAAACACTTAACCTAAAAAGAACGGACGATTTCTCGTCCGTTCAGCTTGTAGACAAAGTCATTGTCTACAAGCTGACAGAGGTCGAGAAAGTGAGCTAAAATTTGTCAACTCGAGCGCTGAGGCGTACAAAGGTACTCCAAGCTCGAGTTGGCAAAAACACAAAATCGCCGTAGCTACGGCG
>JAFRJB010000132.1 GCA_017432485.1 Clostridia bacterium | reverse complement strand
CTTAGTGCAACTGCTTTTTGTTTGAGGCTGGTCGCTGCCACACTGTTGGGTGTGCGCTCTCCCAACTTTAGCTTTGCCCCCATATTAAGGTTAAGGGTGAAAAGAGTTGAGCCATAATAGCCGCTCTTTTCAGTTTTGGGCTGCCTATTTTTTATCAAGCCAAGGCAAAACGATGAAGGAATGCTGTCGCATTGCAAAGCGTTTTAACGAAGTATTGGTGAAAAAGAGGCGACCAAAACCTGTTATGGTTCGGCTCTTTTCACCCATTGTTTGAGGCTGGTCGCTGCCACACTGTTTGGTGCGCGCTCCACGCTTCAATGTTGCTTAGGTATTATAACACTCTTTTTTAAAAAATGCAACTACTTTTCTAAAAGAAAAAAGGGAGTGCTTCCACTCCCTTAATTTCATGCAATCTCAATTACTTTAAGAACTTGAATTTCTTAATAATAGCCAAGTCTTTTGCTTCGCCCTTGCAAGCCTGCACAAAACCGATAATGTAGATAACGCCAATCACGCAAAGGAACACACCGCCGGCGATACCGACAATAATGGTCCAGCACAAAACGCTTGTGATAATGCTCGCTAACAACATAACGATGTTTAAGCGCAACACTTGCTTAATATGGAATTTAACAAAGGCGGAATCTTTTGCACAAAGCACGGCAATGATGATGCCGAAAATACCTAAGAGATAGGCTGTAATCGCATAGATTTTATTTTCTGCAATATCTTCCGGATCAAACTCTGCGGTATGATCATCGGGATCCGGCTGCGCTACGGGTGCTGCCGGTTGCGCATATGCTGCCTGCTCATAAGGCTGTGCAGGTGCCGCTGCATACGCCGGAGCTGCTTGCGCTTCGGGAGCCGGGGCAGCCTGTGCTTCGGGAGCCGGAGCCGCTTGTGCCGGTGCATCTGTCAATGCTGTGCCGCATTGAAGACAAAAACTCATAGAATCATCATAACTCGCCTGACAATTAGGACATACTTTCATGGTGTAACCCTCCACATATATTATTTTAACTATTGTACCATAGTTAATCCTATGATTGCAACTCAAACTTTAGATATTTAATTGGCTCTTGATGTCTTCACCGGTATAGCGCGCCAAAACAGGCTCCACCACTTCACGGCAGAATTCCACTGTCTGTGAAGGGGCCCTACCGACATACAGCGCGGGATTGAGCTGCGCTTTGATGTCTTCCATATTCAGCGGGAAGGCTTCATCGGCTGCAATGCGCTCAATTAGGTCATTGGGCTTGCCCTCTAATTTGACGCGCGCGGTTGCTGCGTGAGACAGCTCGCGAATGCGCTCGTGCAGCTCTTGGCGGTTGCCGCCGCGCTTAACGCTTTCCATCAGTATATTTTCGGTTGCCATATAGGGCAGCTTTTCCATCACGCGGCGCGTGACCACTTTTTCATACACCACCGGTGCTTCGGTGATATTCATATAAATATTGAGAATGGCATCCACTGCCAAGAACGCTTCGGAAACGGAAATGCGCTTGTTGGCGGAGTCATCGAGTGTGCGCTCAAACCACTGCGTAGAAGCAGTCATAGCGGGGTTGAGTGCATCGCACATCACATAGCGCGCCAGCGCGCAAATGCGCTCGCTACGCATCGGATTGCGTTTATACGGCATTGCCGAAGAACCGATTTGCTTGGTTGAAAACGGCTCTTCCATCTCTTCAAAAGACTGCAAAATGCGCAAGTCATTGGCAAACTTGTAGGCACTCTGCGCAATGCCCGAAAGTGCTCCCAGCATATAGGCATCCACCTTGCGCGAATAAGTCTGCCCGCTGACTGCCACACAGGCGCTAAAGCCCATCTGCTCGGCAATGAGCGCCTCGAGCTTTTTGACTTTTTCTTCATCGCCCTCAAACAGCTCCATAAAGGAAGCCTGCGTGCCGGTGGTGCCTTTGGAGCCTAAGAGGCAGAGCTTGGAGAGGCGAAATTCTAATTCCTCCACATCCTGCACCAATTCATACATCCACAAGGTGGCGCGCTTGCCGACTGTGGTCAGCTGTGCCGGTTGCAAATGGGTGTAACCAAGACATGGTAAATCTTTATACGCAAGCGCAAACTTCTGCAGGTTTTTGAGCACCTGCGCACACTTCCTGAGCACCAACTGCGCCGCATTTTGAATAATAATGACATCGGTGTTATCGCCCACATAGCAGGAAGTCGCACCCAAGTGGATAATCGGCTCCGCAAGCGGGCACTGCTGCGAATAAGCATAGATGTGGCTCATCACATCGTGGCGCACCTGCTTTTCGCGCGCCTCGGCAACCTCATAGTTAATATCATCTTTGAACTGCTCAAGCTGCGCAATCTGCTCATCGCTGATCGCAAGCCCCAACTGCTGCTCGGCTTTGGCGAGCGCAATCCACAGCTTGCGCCAGGTTTTAAACTTGTATTCTTCCGAAAAAAGGTACTGCATTTCATCACTTGCATACCTGGTCGAAAGCGGGCTGAGATATTTGTTCTTTTCCATATTTGCTCCCTAATAATATATATTTTAAAATACTCTATTATTTTACAACATTTACCGAATAAATGCAAATAAGATTTGGCAGCGCCAAATCTTATTTGCAAACTGAAAACTGAACACTGAAAACTGAAAACTCAAAAATGAGTTTGGCGCGCTCACAGAGCGCGCCAAATCCTTTTTGTTATGCAAATATTTTACCTTGAATGTAATCTTTTACAGATTGTCTTTCGGTCGGTGACTGCAGCACCTTTTCGGCAATGTAGTTGACACTTCTGCTTGAATACATCGCATCATATACCGTGAACTGTTCGCCGGCATATTGATAAATGATATACGGTCTTGCGATATAGTTCTTACCCCAGTTGCCCTGATTGATATCAAGCACAATATTGAAGGTCTTGACTTCACCCTGTGCGGTTTGGTGGCTGGTGGACTTACCGTTGATCACGGATTTTTGCGCCACACCGTCACCGCCGATAACCAAGCTGTTAATGGAGCGGAAATGATCTTCATTGGTGTAGATATAGCCGTAATCCACAATGGTAACGCCCTTGGGCATCAGCAAGGATGCGCTGAAGCGCAGAGCCTGCTTATCTGCTGCGGAATTCGGGTCTACTCTCAAAGAAGCGCCGCGGTTGACATAATTATAATGATCTTCAATACTGTTGTAGGTGTTAAAGGAAGCGGTCGGAATATCGACAGTGCTTTCCGGTAATGCTTCCGGCTCGCAGATTTCGCCGATCTCTTTGTCGCCATGTGCATTAATCACACAGGTCGCACACTTGTCGCAGCCGGGTCTGGAACAAGTAAAGTAAATCATACCGTCCTTACCGTCTTTCGGTGCTTCAACGGTTTCCACCATCGCATGCCCCAATGCATCAACAGGTTTGGTTTCTTCTTCGGTGCAAATCATGCAGTAGCGCATCATGGTACCGGCTTCTTCGCAAGTAGGCGCTTTATCATCTTCCCAATCCGACCAGGAGTGACCGAATGCCGGAAGAACCTGAGTCACCTTTTCTTTACAACGAGAGCAGGTGCTGAACTTTTCACCGTCTTCGGTGCATGTAGCATAGCTTCTGATGGTCCAGGTCTTAAAGGTGTGCCCTAACGCTTCTATCGGCTCGGTGTAGGTGCCTTGGCAGCGGGAGCAGGTGTAGAGCTTTGTGCCTTCACTGGTGCAGCCGGGAGCTGTTTGTACAGTACCGTTGTTCCAAAGGTGCCCTAAAGCTTCGCCGGTGTACTCTCTGTAGGAATCATCACAGTTCTTGCAGGAATACAGGATATAGCCCTGTTCTTCACAGGTAGGCGCCACGGTCTGAACATCGTAATCATGACCGGTAGCACTAATCGGTGTTGTGTAAGAATTGCCGCATCTGGTGCAGGTGTAGGTTGTCAAACCGGGTTGTGTACAGGTCGGCTGGGTGGTAATGCTGTAAGTGTAAGCATGCCCTAATGCCGAGCCTTCATCGGCAACGGTTTTCTCCGCACCGCAGGTGCAGACGCTGGTCTTGGTACCATCGTTGGTACAGGTGGCGTTTCTGTCGGAAGTGTAGGTTAAGAACTGGTGCGCTTCCTGCTTGAAGTTGGGCTTAAAGACAGTGTCTTTTTGCAGCCTGACATCGTTGGGATTCCAGCCCTGGAAGATATAGTGGTTAACGCGGTCATAGGCTTTACTTAAGTCTGCCGGTCTCGGCACGGTCTGCCCGTAACGCAAGGTGCCGGAAGAAATGGTATCGCCCGTTTCATTTTGGAACTCATACGAGTAAGAAGCATTGACCAAATTGACAGTCACACTGTTGCTGATCGTGTCGTAGTTCGCGTTTAACTTCACGCTGGAATTGGAACCGTCTGCCGAGTTGGCATCGGAAGCGATATTTAAAATGCCGTCGTTAAAGGTGACACCGGCGTGATAGCTATCAAAAGAAATGCTCGGGTCTTCATGCCACTTCACACCGTATTGGTCGACAAGTTCCGCTTCTACCGGGCAGGAAAACAGTTGTTCATCCGTGCGCGGGATGGTGACAGTTGTCGGCGGCTTCTTGGTGAAGTTGCAAGCCTGCACTGCCGGGTAATAACTGGAAGCGACATTGACAGTCGTGCTCTTAATTTCATGTGCAAATAAGTTACCGCCCTCTAAGACACGGTTGCTGGTATCGTTGATGATATAGGTACCGTTGACAGAGAGTTTAAACTTACCTTCCCATTTTCTCCAGCCGCCGGCATCAAAGTGGATGCTCAAGAAAACCTTACAGGGGAACTTGTTGGTGGTTGCGCTGTAAGTAAATGTTCTCTTGGACTGGATATAGTCGGGATCCAACTCGGTTTGCAGCAGCGGTTCTTCGGCGCCGGTGCCGTTGGCAGGTTTACCGTAAATCTCCAAAACGGGGTTGCCGTTATCGTTACAATCCGCATTGTTTTCGGTTGTCAGTGAGAACTCGAAGGAGTATGTGTCTCTCGTGGCTGCCTCTGCCTGCGGTGCCGCAAAAACCCAGCACGATACAAGCATCACTGCACACAGCAAGACCGACAAACTCTTCTTGAGAATGGAATGCTTCATAAACATACCTCCTGCAAATAATACATAATAAAAATAATTATTTTATATCAACACACTTATAATTATTTTATAATAAAAAGTGATTTTTTTCTACTGTTAGAATAGTTAAAAAAGCATTACTTTTTTGTGCAAAATATATAAAAATGTTTAAAAAAATTCTCTTTTTCAAGAAATAATTAATAAACTTAGTTAATTATAGTTGGTATTTGTCACAAAAGCAAAGGGCAGCCCCTGCTTTTGTGATAATTCGGAATGCGGAGTTCGGAATTCGGAATTAAATGTGGCAGCGCGAAGCGCTGCATAAAAAAGGGGCTGTGAAAAAACACAGCCCCTGAAAATTGAATAAAAGCAATTTAAAAAAGAGGTCTGAAAATAGCCAAAAGGCTATGGAAAGACCTCTTTTTATGGTATAATAGATGTATGCAAAAAACCCAAAATACCATAG
>JAFRJB010000131.1 GCA_017432485.1 Clostridia bacterium | reverse complement strand
TTGCTAACTCTTTTCATTTTCTCACCTTTCTTTCTTGATTTTGCCCAGTCCCCACCCATCCTCCCCACGCCAGGTGGAAAAACAAGTTCTGCGAGCCGAATAGAGTGTCATTAGCGGGAGTTTGAAATCGGGTGGGTACAAACTCCCTTGGCTCATGCAAAGGTGCCTAGTCGCCTACACACTGCGAGTGTGGCTTCTACTGTTCCAGAGCCGGCGGATATGCTCATAACAGCGCAAAGCATATCCTGCACTGCCGTCATTTAAGATTAAGGTCATACATTTTACACAATCTGGACGGCTTCCGACCCGCAAGCTTGTACTAGCGTGCTCTTCATGGGTAGGGGCAGGGCAAAACCAAATTATTAAATTACATCTTAGCTTAATAATGGTGTCTATTTCGTCACTAACCCTCCTTTTCGTGCAACATAAATTCCGGCTCGGCAATTGCATCGTCGTCAGTCTTGATGCCGCGCAGCTTTTGATAGGCATTAAAAATCGACTCCATCGCGCCAATGGCTTTATTGAAGTCGGCTTTGGTTTCTAGATCCTTGACGAAGTCCGCAAGGACGCTAAATTTCGCTTCCGCAGGTTCTTCCTCAAAGAACTTCGGACCCTGTTTTTTCTTTCTGAAAATCCCCATTTTTTACCTCCTTTGATTGATTTATTGCCTTTTCGGCTTCTTCTTTTGTGGCGTATACGCCTAGCACCTTCCATACCCCAGGCGATTGTAGCTTTTCGGCATACCATCGCCCAGAGTAATCAATTGTTCGATATTCGTCCTCTTTCACGCCTCCTCTCCCACTTCTGATGTCGCTTCAATTGCGCAGGACCCACGCGCTGCTTCATTCAGCGCACGAGCCTCACCAACGGTCAAATCCTTGAACCATAGATTAGTATTGCCCACGCCTTGCCTCCTCTCGTTCTTGATACTCCTCACGAGCGTCGCGGTTCCATCCCTCGACCAGCTCCATCGCCTTCGGCTCAAGCTCTTCCGCAGCCATCGTCAAATGCTTTATAATGATGTCGCCTTCCTCTTCGGTTGGTTCTGCATGCCCCAAAGGCATATCTTCGTACATCCACTCGGCGAAGCACTCGCAACGCCGATAATTGCCCTCTAGATTGTTTCTTGCAATAAATTCGGCAAAGGTTTCCGTCAAATTGCTAAGATTACTCATTCTAGTCCCTTTCCTTGATCCAGCTTGTCGCTGTAACCGTTATTGATTAAATACTCCCGCAGTTCAGCCGCATTCGTCAGTACCCAGTTGATCGCATCTTCAAGCGTCTTACGCGTGAGATGCACTATGCCGACCGTTACACGCCCATCCATACCTTTTTTCAAGTGCTGGTTGAAACAGCAATACTCGAAGCGTTTCAAATTCGGGTAAAGGATTTGATAGCAACCATGCTGGTGCGAGTTCAGGTAGTTCGATGCAGGCGATACGCCGGTCTTGTAGTCGATAGCAGTATCCCCGTCCAGCACATCAAGCACGCCGGACAAATAACACCAATCTGCAACCTTTCGCACACGCTTGGTCGACAGCTCGAATGATGGCGACTTAAGCTTCCTGCCGCCAAATACAGCTGGCAAAGCTTTGGTTCTGCGAGCCGCCCTTTCAAACTGCTCGTGCTTCTTCTTACCATATTCCATCGCTGGTGTCGACTCAGTTTCTACTCCTAGGTAGGGCGCAATGGCTCGTTCTGCGTCGCCACGCGCCCACGAGTTCAGGATTGAATACGACACACGAATTGGTCCATATCCGTCCTTAATCATGATTTACCTCACTAATTCGAATTGACTTCTTGCGGTGGATTTCGACAATGCCCTTCGGTAAATTGCCACGCCTCGCCACGAATTCGTCGACAGCTTTTGAATTAAGCTGCCAAGACACTTTCTTGGTCCAAAACTTCTCACACCTACGACGAACCGTGCCCAAGTCCTTATACTTTGCGCCCGAAGCCGAATAGTTGATTTTGATGAGATCGCCTTTTAATCCGGTAAAGTTTGGATTGTACTCAAGAGCCTGCCTTTCAATTGAGCTAGCAAGATAATCGAGCGCACCATCCACTTCGTGCTTTAATTCCAAAAGCTTCGCAATGGCTTCTTCGGCTCCCTGATTAAACAAAATCGTTTCGCCATCCTTTTCGAGCTTTAGAATATCGGCTGTATTAATTTTGACAATTACATCACCACTACGCGCCATCTTGTACCTCTCCTTCCATTATTTCGTTAGCGATGCTGGCAGCTTCTTTTTGAATATCGGCGCGCGCTTCGTCATTTAGCCTTGGCTTTATAACAGGTCTGCGTTCTTCTACGCCATCGATGCCAAGCGTTAGCTTGCCAGCTTCTGATAAACTATCAATTTGAGCGGCGAACGCCAACCTGTTATCTTTTGTGCTAGACGGTAACATTTTCGCGGCACGCTTTAATACAGTTTTAAGAGCTTGCTGGTCCCACCAATTCGCCCAAGCCGGCGAGTCCTTTCCGAAATTCCGCTTCTTGGTATCTTCACGGATTTTTTCAATCTCTTTTTTCGTCATTACAAAAAACGGTTTTTCGCCATTAGCTAGAACGACCGTAATATAAGCGTGGGTCGCCTTTGAAAAATCGGTGCGGTCAATATTGAAGTTCGGCTTATGTGTCAATTTGCGATTAGTCCCGAATTCGACATCAAATGTGTCGCCCTCAAATACGATTTCTCCATTTATCGACTTGACTTCGCCGGAACGATATGCAAGTTCTTTTAATCCTTTGTAGCTGATTTGGAACCTCGCCATGCGTCCATGAGTTTTGTCGTTATACGGCAAAATGTATGCGTAATCTTGCGGTGTATTTGGCATTAAGTCCAGCTGGATACACGCCATCATCGCAATAACGAATGAGTCTGGGTTCTTCTCGATAGCCTCCTTGAGTAGCGGGTCCTGTTTCGCTAAAATCGAAACACGAGCGGCAAACTCTTGCGAGCGTCTATCCTTAAAGAGATTTTGTGCATATTGCGCTACTAAGCCAGCCGTTTCCTTAACGGCATCCTGCCCAAGCTTTTGCTCTGGCATCTTGGTGAGATTGTTATTTGTCATAAGCCCCCTCGCGTTTGAATACGCCATTTAATGCAAGCACAGCTAAAAGCACTGCCAGCGCACCCAATTGCAGAGCGAAGCCATCCATTCCATTTGCTTCACTACAAACAATCAGCGCAGCCGGTACGCCTATCGTTACACTTGCTATTGTTTTAATTTTTCTAAGCATTTGTGCTCCTTTCTTTGGTTTGATATTTGGTGACCCTTTGGTGGTTTTTGTTTTCCTACGCAGCTATATTGAGCCTGCCGAGTTTCCACCACCAGTTTTTAAGAGCCTGCATGAAGATGCAATTTTGTGAACTCGAATTCCATCCTCATCGAGCATTAAAAAAAGGTCGATTTTTTCGACCTTAAGGGGTACAACTTTTTCTTACTTTATGATAAAGTAAGAAAAACTTATATTCTCAAGGTCATTTTCACCCGATTTTATAAGTTCCTTTGGATTTTCCATTATCCAAACCTACTTTCATTTTACCACAAACGAAATAAAAAATCAACACTAATTGCACATAATAGTGTTGATTTTTCGTGCGATACTAATGGACCGCTACATTATACCGGTACTTGATAAACATTTCCTCAAGGTGACCTTCTAACGAATGCACATATCGCATGGTGGTCTGAATATTTGCGTGACCCAGCATTTCTTTCGCGACTTCGAGCGGCGCACCATTCCGGCAAATTTCGGTCGCGAATGAATGGCGCAGCGCATGCGGATGAAAATCGGTGTAGCCATTCCGATAAAAAGCACCTCGCATAATTGCGCTCAATGACTCCTTGGTGCGAGCCTTTGCCGGCGCACCTTTGTAATATTTGACCCACAGATAATCCGTGATGCCTTGGTCCTCAATCCACTCGTCCAGCCGTTTCCGTGCTTCGTGACTCATATAGGTTTCACGGATTTTGCGACCTTTCCCAATAAAAGCAACTTTACAACCGTCGATATTTTCGAGCCGGAGTGCTGCCAGCTCGTGGATCCTAAAACCGCAGTCGAAGCACAGCCGGATCAGCAACCACTCCAATTCGTTGCAATCATCCAGCACTTCGTCGATTTGCTCCCTCGTATAGAATACTTTTCGGCGCGGGGTTTCTTTCACCCTGACTATTTGCTCAAGGTTGATATGGCGAAGCTTCTCGCCGCGCTTCTTAAAGAACCGAAGCATGGTTTTAATTTCGACAATATACTCGTTGGTCGTGCTTCCGGTCCAATTGCCATTCCTTACAAAGTCCTCAATCATTTGGTTGGATAATTGTTGCAGGCTTTGCGCTGGCACTTCATTAAGGAAATACCTGAAAAAGCATTTCCTGCGTTCCATGGTGACCGGACTGAGCTTGCGCACATTCTTGCACCAATCAAGGTAAGTTTCGATTTGCTTTTCAATCTTTCTCATATTACTCCTTTGCACAAGGGCGCACCGGCTTCGGCTCCCCTCCAAGCAAGAAGCCGAGTGCGCCCGTATTAAAAATTATTAAAAAGATTTTTGCGAGAGCCTACTATTACTATTATGGTTATATGGTTTATAGCCGTTTCACTTTTGAAACAGCAAACAGGGGTGGCTTGATGTTTCACTTTTGAAACAGCAAATGCTTATTTTCCACAGTTTTCCGGCACTTTCCCACATAGTTTCCACATAGTTTTGCACATACTTTTCCACAAGTAGCTCTTGACAAACAAAAAACAGAGATACCTCCTCAATACCTCCGTTTAATGTCGTTGTAATTATTACAACACTTACAGCACCTTAAATCCTACCCAAGTTCGACCACCCCTCGTAACATCTAGGGAAATAAGCCCCAAATCGGCGAGCTTCTTGTTCATTCTCCAAACCTTCACGCGGTTGATCCCGAAGTCTTTTTCAAAGACCGCAGACGAAACTCGCGTAAAGCCATTCTTGTCGCGCCTAAATCGTTTTGCATAGTCTTTTAAGGCGGAATACCATGCCAATAGTGCCAAGTCCCCATTCGTCTTTTTGACATCCGGCATATACAGCTTAAAGTAGTATACTTTTTCTCGCAAAACTTACCTCCATCTGAGGATAGTTTTAAGTCGTCCACCAAAACCGATGGACGACCTCCGAGTTCACTTATTTACATTATACCAAATTTGACCCGAAAAATCAACGGCGAGAAATGAATGTCGGCTAAGATTGATTTTACGACATTTGAATACAGCACAGATGAACAAATTGTCGGGAAATGGATAGATGGCAAGACGATTTATAAGAAAACAATCGAGTGTGGTACCATACCTAATAACACGACAAAACAAGTTCCAACCGGAATTTCTGACTTATCCGAAATAGTGAAATGGGAAGGCGTTTCGCATAATGCTTCTGGTACTTCCTATGCGCCTTTCCCGCAAAATTACACAAATAATGGTAGTATGTATAGCGGTGCAACCGTCACTGGTAGGTACACCAAAACTACCAACACTATCGATATTTTTCAAAATTCTGGTTTTGAAAGCCAAACAGTTATAGTTACGCTTTATTATACTAAGACTAGCTAATTTTCATCAGTAGTATACCGTTAGGTCTTGTGAGTGTCTGTCCGCCATCAAATGAACACTTTAAGGAAATCGTATCATTCTTTGTTAGAGAAGCTTGAGTAATTAGTGTGGCTTGAGAACGCGTGCCACTATCAACATAAGTCTGTCCAATCAATGTCGCATTTTTATACAGCTCCCATGTGCTATAATCTCCGCTTCCACCACTAATTGCCCCAATGCCTAGAATTACATAGGTACCAGTTTCCGGAACAATAGCATTAGCAATTTCCGTAGGACCCGATAGAGTAATATTGCTTATACCTGGGCTGAACTTTATAAATGTCGTAAAATCAATCTTGTCCGCCGTAATAGCACCTGCGGCAATACCGGTGCCATCGTGGAATGCCGCATCATTTGCAGCCATTTGGTTCATTTTGGTCGCGGTGAGAGTTTCACCGGCTGAAAAGCTTACATTTTGATATGCCATAATTAATCCTTACTAATTAAAAAATGCGGCTATTCACGCCGCTATATTTTCATTATACCACACCTACGGCAAGTCGAAAGCATTGAGCGCAACTTTCACCGATACTGCGGAATGCGTGGCGGTGCCAGCACTATGCTTCCATAAATAGATCGTGATTTGAATTGTTGTGGCGGTTTTTCTTTCGCACCAAATTTCAAGGTCCCAATCATTATCCATAATCATGAGAACATCGAGCGGGTAGGTGGTGCCATCGAGTTCGATCGTGATATTCGTCAGCTGACCAGAGCCGACTGATATTTCTTTGGTAATATGCGTATACTCGTCCTGAGCCAGCGTGACAGCCGCCAGCGTGACCGTTTCCGTGACCTGCCTGAGCCTTCCCATCGTTGGAAATACCGAACCAGCGTTATATTGCCCAATCTTACCCATTGGACCCCCTATACAACCGATAATGAATGCGATACGGCGGTTCAGCCCCCTGAATATTGCTGTAATACAAATATTGGAGTTCGGTATCGGTCACAATAGGCACCTGCGCGGTGCTAGCCCACGCTGTATTCATTATTGACCCATTTCTCATACTTACAATGGTGCCAGCGGTGAGTTCCTGCCAAAGCATAACTCGTGGCTTATAACCTAGGTCATGCTTGACGATGGTTTGCGGCGAACTTGATGATGATGGTTGAAATGCACCGGCATATAATAGCTGGTCGTAGGTTTTGCGAGAGTCGATGAAATACTTTGACAGCGGAATAGGCGACTGAATAATCGAATACACGCCAGACGGCGCAAAGGCGAACAGCTTAATTAAGAATGTCGTGGTGGTGCTTTGCTCCACCCGAATTCCAATCGTAATATTGGTCGCATCGGCAATAATCGTGCTACCGAATGCATTACCATTGGTAACTTCAAGCGAGTTCCAGGTCACACCATCGTCAATCGAGTAAATGCCAAAAGGCAACGGCACGAATGGTAGCCCATGCGGCACCACAATGTCGACATACCCAGGTCCAGTATACGAACCAGTATGGATAAAGACAACCATATCGGTTGGCGTTCGAGAGTCTACTAAATATTTCAAAACTCGTGGCATTATTCAAGCTCCTCACCATCGGCGGTAATGCCAAAGAATGAGTCACGCGAACCGTCTGGCTGCGTTCCCAGTCTTGAACGCTTTGTCCCATCGGCATCCTGAATGGTCAGCCCATTCTTGTCGCCCTGCATAAGCAAAGTGCCATCGTCGGCGTAGAAATTTAGCCCACCGCCGTTCTGCCCGATATTAATCTCGGCATTATTGAATATGTTTTGCCCTCCGCGCGTTTTTCTTATTGTCACTGCCATATTTGTCCTCCTAAATTGCTAATACATCCGGTCCATTAAGCTTTGACGAGTCGAGATGGAAATAAGTGATATTCGGTCGCTCCTCAAGGTAGATTTTCTGCTTGAAACTTCCTTCAGAGTCGCCACTTAGATCCATGCCAAACAGCAAGGTATTTTTCGTGCCAAATCTGCCGACCATCACCTTGATTTGGTCACCAATTTCGAGCTGTGGTGCGAAAAATATGGATGTTTCGATTTTGTTTTGCGGTTGAGCGTATAATTCGACCACCCGCGTCGCGATCGTTGTGGCAAAGTCCTCATTCTGAATGAAATTCGACTCCATATTGTAGATTTCGCCTTCGCTTTCGTCTGGATTGACACCATAATCCTCAATCGACTCGGCATCATAAGCTTCAATGCCTACGAATTCCTTTTTCTGCGCACTTGTACCCACGAGAGCCACGCTCGTCACATAAATATCCAACCCGCTAGGATTATCAAAGGTGATTTTCACGGAGTCACCGAAATTCAAGCACTCGATAACCTCGACAATTCCGCTGGTATCTGGTCCACTGCCATCCATGTCGGTGTTCGTGGTAAAGCTTGAGCCGACATTGGAGTTTTCGACTGGTTCATCAAAGTCGATAGCATAGATTTTATTACCGTCGGCATCCACAAGGTCCAGCCACAGCGTCATAGTACCATCGGACGGCACTAAATAATCTTCGGTCGGGTCGCTCGTGGCAAAGAATTTGCTGGTTGGCACGATACGATATGGGGTCGCTTTGACCTTCACATCGTTCAGCACGCTGGTACTGCCCCAGCCAAGCTCGGTAGCATTATCAAAGTCGGTCTGCCACACTTCGCTACCATTTCGCACTTCATAATGGTTCGCATTCCAGCCATGGATGATACCATCGCCATCCGCAAACAATAAATACTGCTCAGCAGCGCATAATTCGTCAAGCAGGTTCGCCACATTCCGCCCCTTCGGCGAAACATAGTCGATTTTTAATTGCACACCGGCTTCCAATACGAATTGGTCGCTAGTAAAGCCAGCTTCGAGCAGCAAAGCCTCGATTATCACATCGAGCGGTTGGCTGACGATAGCAGTAAGGTCGGATGTCACCGTCGACAAATACGACATGGCATCATAAGCGGTCACCTTAAAAGTCGAATTCGTGATTGAGATTTCTGGGCGCGAAGTGTAGCCAGTAAAAACATTAATGCTTTCGCCATCGATGCCGACCTGAATTTTTACCGGTCTATTCGGTAGATTACAATTCGTGAGCAAGACCGGCTTGATAGTCAAGGTTTCCAGAGCCTCATGCGCATTCGCCGTATTGCTGGCATAATAAATATACATAAAATGGTCATTTGCACCTGTCGTGATTAGGACTTCATCGTAATCATCCCGCCTCACCACATTGTTCAGCGTGCCACCTTCCGGCAAGGCGGTCGAGTTTGTGCCCACACGCAGCACATTATTGCTCGCCTGCACGCTTTTCGTAATTCGGTAAAGAGTATTAGGCTCGCAGTCGATAAGCAGTGTGTACGGCTTCTGTGTGCCACTTGCCACACTTAAAGTATTGGAATTCGCAGCAATCAAATAAGCATTGTAGGCATCCAATTCATAGCCGTCAATCAAGATATTTTTCGTATTCGGGTCGGTGCTGTTCTGGTAATATCGCCCGCTTGCATTATTTAGCTCAACGGTTGCCGTAC
>JAFRJB010000130.1 GCA_017432485.1 Clostridia bacterium | reverse complement strand
AAAATAATAAGCAAAACCACATTATCCTTGGTTGTTCTTATCCCTTGCCTCAGCGTGCCGATTGACAAATTTTAGCTCACTCTTTCAACATCTGTCTTTTATTACTCAAAATTTACTCCGAAAGCGGCTTCATTGTCGGGATTTCGGCAATGAGGAACACATAGGTTGGTATAAGTAGGTATATCTTGGCTTTATTCATCAAACGGTTCCCTATTTTTGCTCATAACTTGGCATAACCCCGCATAACTTTTTTTCAAATGGGGTAGAATTTGGGGTAGAAAAAAGCGATGTGTTACTACCCCGAAAATAGAAACACATCACTTTTTTGCTATTTTTGAACCGGTTTTCACCTCTCTTTTTGCCATTTTATTACATGAAATATGCTTGAAAAATTGACGGAAAAGTGATATAAATATAATACAATTTTTTTAATACTTAAGTAGTATTCTTCGCCGGAAGGAGAATCGGAATGCGAGAATGGTATCAACTCTTTTTGCACGAATGGCAAATCAAAAAAGCGAAGGGCTCTCATACCCCAAGGTATGGCTGCTGCCTGATTGTGCGTTAGAGCAGTTATTCTACGGCGTTTCTCCCGCGGATTTACCTACGAGTTTTTTCAAAAAAGCCCGAAAAACGCCGGGAATATGCTGCCGGCTGCGCTCTCGGAAGGCTATCGGTTTGCAGCGCTTGATGAAAGTGTAGCGCCGATTCATCACCCGGTCGGTAACTGAAAAAACTAAGGAGCTCTCGGCATGCGGAGAGTGACGATAAGGAAGTTTTGGTTCATTTTGACCGCTTTCACCCATCTTGACAATGAAAAAATAAGACAATACGACAAGTATTCCCTCATTTTTGTCATTGCCAATTTGAGCCAAATCAATCAAAATGAACTGCAATGCACCTCAAATTCTATATTTTTGTGCAAAAAGAAGGCAAAAGCAGCCCATCAGGCTGACGCCTATGGACTGCTTTTAACGCGCTTGTTGTGCGAAAAGATAGAATTGTGAGGCAAAACCTTCTTTTCGCCACTCTCCGTACCTTGCCGGAGCGTGATTTTTAGCAAACACAAGAAGGTGATTTAATGAGCAATGAAGTGTACCGAACCTGGCGGCAGGATGCCGACAGATTTAACCAAGCCGAGGCTTGGCGGGAAGAATTGTTTCCGCGAGCCGAATACAGATACATGAAAGAAGCAGGCTGTTTAATTACCTCTCTTGCCATCATGTTGCGCCGCTACGGTTTTGAAACAGAGGCGGATGAAGTGCGCTTTAACCCTTTCATCTTAAATGAGCGCCTGATTGCAGCGGGCGCTTTTGATGATGCCGCCGATTTGTATTTAAAGCACATTAATAAATTATATCCTCTGGATTACATCGGCTCTATGGGCTATACCTGCGAGCGCGCGCAGATGTTGTATAAAAGAGGCAACCCTTTTTTAATTACCGTTCCCGGCACGCTCGCGCAAAAGCATTTTGTGGTGTTTGACGGAATTTGTACAGATGGTGATATTGCCGTGATTGACCCTGCGGGGGATAAAACGCGCATCAGTCAATTTGATAAAGTGTTGGAACTGCGTGTTTTCAGAAAGCACAAGGCGCGAGAGGAATCGCGCTCTGTCTTTCCCGATTTGGAGAGCCGGTTTGTGCGCAGCGAAGTGCCGGGAGAGGCGCTTGCGGCAGCCGCTTTTGCGCAAGAGGGAAAAACAGGGCTCGACCTTGGCTATGACTATGATTGGTGCGCGGCATTTATTTCCGATTTGGCTGTTTTGACAGGGCAGGAGCAGGCGATTCCCTGGGAATCCTTTGTTAGCGAGCTGCGCTTGTCTTTACAGGCGGCAGGCGGCAAGCCGGTGGCGGGAACGCCGCAGCCGGGTGACATCGCTTTTATCAACCGAAAGGGCAGCGACACACCCAACCATGTAGAGATTGTTTACGGTATAGCCGCAGACGGCGCGGTGCTGACCATCGGCGGCAATTCGGGGGAGGATAGCTCCACACCGCTGGTTGCAAGCGTTTGCAGACACAAAAACGGTGATTGTATCAAGGAAATAATCAGACCGGCATATCAATAACAAACGGCTGCGCAGATGCGCAGCCGCTTGCTATTGAATGCGGAAAGGTGCAACACAAAGTGTTGCAATTAAAAATGCGTTACTATGTTTTTTCAAAAACAACTCATTTCGGTTATACCCGGTGGTGGTGATATAAACCTTGTTTTGAGCGGCGCTTAATTCATTGGCAACAATGTATTGCAAAATAGAGTCTACTTTTGCATCTTCATCCGTTAAAGCAAAGGTTTTTCCTTCATCGCGCCCGCGTTGATAAACGCCGCAATAAAGCCGGAAATGGAGAAAAACGGCGACATCAGTCCGATAGCGGAGAGGGCTTCCATACCGACTCGCTGCCCGGCAAAGACAGAGTCTGTCAGCGAAACGATAAAGGTGACAAGCTCCACTATCATCGATGCCACTAAAATAGAGCGATATCTTTTTAAGATTAAGCGCGGTTTTGTTTCTTTCATCAAAAATCTTCTGAAAACGGTATAGGAAGGATTAGTGCTTCATTGCTTGATACCATACATTTTTTGTATCACAGTTTCGGGACTTTTGTAAACAACTGTATTGTGATGCAAATATTCCGGTTTAAATATTGTTAACTATCATTTTTTATGATATAATAAACTGTTAGTAATCATTAATTATCATAACTATTTAGGAAGAGATTTTATGAAAAATGAGCCGATAACCGCAATGGATAAAAAGGCGAATCAATATGACAGCCCAACCGAGTATCTTATTTTAATGGATAAAAAGAACCATATATTGGGTGTTTATCGCGGGAAAGACAGTAGCAGGGAAAGGGTTTTTTACTGTATTTGTACTCTTGGTGCACCGCAGACACCGACCCCCTCCGGCAGTTTTTTGTTGGGTTCCTACGACGGGCTTCCTTTTCATTGGAGACATTTTGACGCAGAGGGAACCGGTATGCGCTGTTGGTGGGCGACAAGATTTGCCCCGGGCGGTTATTTGATTCACTCTGTTCTTTACATACCATCTTCTTCTCCCGAACAAATCAGCGATGGGAGGCTGGGTGCTGATGTGTCGCACGGATGTATCAGATTGGAGATTGATAACGCAAAATGGATTTATGATAATGTTCCCGAAAAAAGCCGGTGCGTGATATATTAAGCCGAAAAATCTGCCGCGGTACAAGCGCCGGTGTGCGATACGGGTAAAAAGGTTCACCACAGACTATGTGATAAAGCAATGGTGGTATTTGGTTTTGAAGAGGAGATAACTTTGAAGATTTGTTTTTATGAGGGCTATATCAGAAACCAAAAGCAGCTGTGCCGGCAGCTGGGGCTTTCCGGCGCCGCCTCGCGCAGAGAAACGGAGAAAAGTATTCTTTTCGCCGCCTACAGCCGCTGGGGTGATGATATGGCAAAGCATTTTGCCGGCTCTTTTGCTTTTGCCTTATGGGATGAAGAAAAAGAAGAAATGCTTTGCGCCAGAGACCCCTTCGGCATTCAAACCTTTTATTACCACCTGACAGGTGAGGGTGCGCTTCTGTGCTCCGGTAACCTTTGCGACATTGTCGCACACGAAGGTTTTCAAAAAGAAATTGACAGGCAGGCGTTGCAATACTACCTGATGTTTGGCTATCCTGTCGGCGAAAAAACGCTGTATAAAGGTGTTTTCAAGCTCTTACCAGGCAGAACGCTTTTGTTTCGCCGCGGACAGTGCCGCATAGAGCGCTATTTCACCCCGGTGTTTGAGAGCCGGGAAGGTGTCGGCGAAGCAGAGTGGGCGCAGAGAATCGAGCAAACGCTGCAAAGCATTTTAGAGGAAGACAGGGAAAATTTCGACTTTTCCGGCGCGCGGTGCTTTCTTTCCGGAGGGGTGGATTCCTCGTATCTGCTTGCCGCTTCCGCTATCAAAAACGCCGGTACGATTGCATTTGGCGGCGAAGAAGCGAGCGAATATGCGCTCGCGCGAGAGACTGCCGATTATCTCGGTGTCAATTTAGAAAAAATCAATCTTTGCGCTAAGGACTATTTTGAGGCAATCCCGGCGTTTTTAAAAAATGTCGAATTGCCCTTGGCAGACCCTTCCGCGGTTGCCTTTGCGGCAGGCTGCCAAAGAGTGGCGCTGCAAACCGGCTGCTGCCTTTCCGGCGAGGGAGCCGATGAATTCTTTGCCGGCTACCACATCTACCGCCGCGCGGATGCGTTGGCAGAGGTGCCGTACTGCGGCTGCTTCGGTGTTTTGGAGGAAGCAACCGCCTGCCGCTTGCTCAAACAAAGCGAAAGCTTTCCCGCCGAAGAGTTGGTGAAGGATATCGAAGAGCAAGGCATTGGCGATAACCTCAAGCGCATGCTTGCAACAGATATTGCCCTGTGGTTAGAGGGGGATATTTTGCTCAATGTCGGCAGAAATACCCGCGCGAGCGGGATTGACCTGCTGCTCCCGTTTGCAGACAAGCGCCTGTTTGATTTAAGTGCGCAAATTCCTTCCGCTTTAAAACTAAAGGACGGTTGCGGAAAATACATTTTCAGAAAAGCGGCGCAGGCAGTATTGCCGGAGGAAGTCGCATGGCGCGCCAAAGCCGGTTTCCCGGTTCCGCTCAAAAAATGGATGGCGCGCGAGCCCTTTCGCAGCCAAATTGAAAAAACGCTCTGCAGCGAGACCGCGGTGCAGTTTTTTGATACGCGCTTATTGCAAAAGTTTTGGCACAATTACCTTGCCGGTAATGAGCCACTATATCAAATTATTTATACGGCATACCTCTTCTTGCGGTGGTATGAAGAAATTTTTAACGCTTAAGAGCACCTTAGGGGCACTGCCCCGCTTGTGCCGCTAACCAAAGGAACACGATGCATATTTTTTTCATTCTACTCATAACTGCAGCCGCCTTGCTGCTCGGCTTTTTGCTGGGCGCGGGGCTCTATGCGTTTATCCCGGCAAAGCGCCGACCGATTGCGGCTGTGTATGAAAAGAGAAAAGAGCAAAGTGATTTTTGCGCCTTAGGCGCTATTCCGAAGCCGATGATTCGGTATCTGCTGCTCTCGGAGGATGAGTTTTTTTACGAGCACCGCGGCGTGATGCCGAAGGCGGTAAAGGGCGCGGTGAAGCTCAATGTGCGCAAAAACAGGATTATCACCGGCGGCAGCACCATCACGCAGCAGCTGGTCAAAAACATCTATTTCAGCTTTGAGCACAGCTTCTTTCGCAAAGTGGCGGAAATCTTTCTGACTTTTTACGCCGAGTCGGTGCTGGGGAAGGATAAGATTTTAGAACTCTATCTGAATATTATTTATTACGGCAACGGTATTTACGGCATCGGCGATGCCGCGCAGTTTTATTTCGGCAAAGAAATCGGGGATTTGAGTAACAATCAGTTCTTCATTTTAGCCTGTATTCCGCAGGCGCCGACAGCGGGAAATCCCGTGCAGCATCCGCAAGCATTTGCGCGCTGCAGAGACAATAAGATTAAAAATCTGACAAAGCGCAATGTTTTAAGTCGGGAGGAAGCAAAAGAATTTTTATCGCACAGCAGTGCATGCCTTGACCCGGAGCTGAGAAAAAACGATGCGTTTACCGCCAATTTCCCGCAAGAGATTATTATGGTAAACGAAAAGTACGGACCGGAGCAAAAGGAAACGCATTACAAAAAGTGGGAGGGGAAAATGTATTTATCCTTTGAAAACATCCAAAAAGCAGTCGATGATGCAGATGCATTTTTAGAGCGAAACGGTATCGACAGAAAAACAAAACTGCGCTACAGGTTGTTGCTCGAGGAATATCTGCTCGGTTATGCCGAAAGAGATTCCAATGCCGATTTTGAACTCAATTGCATCACTAAAAACAGAAGAATTCACATCGAATTAATAGTGGAAGGGGAAAGCTATAACCCGATTAAGGACACTCAAAGCGATTTTGCCGAAAAATTGAAGGCGGATTTAGACAGCGCACCTGATTGGAAATATAAAAAAGGCAGAAATTTGATTAGCTTTTCCTTAAAAACCGTTGCGCCTGATTTTAAGAGCATCAAATACCTTTTCGGCTTTATGACCCGCAAGAAAAAGGAATTTGTGATTGCAACAATTCTGCGTTTTGTCAATATGGCGCTCAATGTCATTGAACCGCTCTTAGCCGCGCAAATTATTGTGGCGTATTCCGGCTCGGAAATCCGAAAAATCTTCATACTTTCCGCCCTCATACTTGCACAGTCAGTCGCCAGCGGCTTTGTCAACTATGCAGCCAGTTCCATGCTGCGCAAGTCATATAGTTATATGGTTAAAGAAATGCAGAAGGATTTAACCGAAAATGTGCTGCATATTAAAACCGCATGTATGGATGCCAACGGAAGCGGGTTATTTACCCAGCGCCTGATTAACGAAACAGCCAACGCCGTAGATCGGATAGATGAATTACTCGGCTCGGTGACCGAACTGTTTCGCTTTGTAAGCTTATTGATTTCCTTTGCGATTGTTTCGCCGAAAATGCTGATTTTTGAAATTGTATTATTTACATTATATGTGCTCATTCAGCGCTTTCACCTGCAGTCGATTACCGACAATGACCGCCGCTATCGTACCTCCAATGAAAAGCATACCGGCTTTATTTCCGAAATGGTGCGCGCACACCGCGATATCAAACTTTTAAACTGCGAAACGAGTTTTATGCAGCGATTAAAAATCAGTGTGGAGCAAAGCGTGGATTTGCTCACGAGAATGCGCCTGCATTCTATGCGCTTTATCCTGTTGCGCCAAGAGTTTGTGGGCATAACCAATTTCATTTACATGGCACTTTTGGCGCTGTTTATGATTAAGGACGGTATGCCGCCTTCTACCGCGCTGGTGTTGTTTAACTACAACGGCAGAGTTTATGTCAGCGCCAATTCCGTATCGCAGATTATGGACTCCGTTTATAATTTGGCGATGTCCTCGGAGCGCATCTATCAGTTAATGCACAGCGATGACTACGAAACGGAAGTTTTCGGCGACACACATCTGGATAGTGTCAAGGGTGATATCGAATTAAAGGATGTCTGCTTTTCCTATAACAATGCAAACGGCAATATCGTGAAGGTGTTTGACGGGTTAAATCTGCACATCAGCGCCGGGGAAACGGTTGCCTTTGTCGGGCGCAGCGGCTGCGGGAAAAGCACTGTGCTCTCGCTCCTTTCGCGCTTGTATGACCCCGACAGCGGTGTGGTTTTGCTCGATGGTCACGATATGCGCTCGCTGGATAAGGAAACCTTGCGCGGCAATATGGAAATGGTCAGCCAAATGCCGTATATTTTTAATATGAGCATTCGCGAAAACCTCGCCGTTGCAAAAAATGATATCAGCGACGAGGAAATGATACATGTGTGCAAAATGGCATGTATTTATGATGATATTGCAGCTATGCCCAAGGGCTTTGACACAGTGGTCGGTGAAGGCGGTGTCACCCTTTCGGGCGGTCAGCGGCAGAGACTTGCATTGGCAAGAAGCTTATTGCAAAACCATGCTGTTTTAATGCTTGATGAGGCCACCAGCGCGCTCGATAACATTACGCAGGCGAAAATCAAGCAGGCAATCGAAAACCTGCAGGGACGGCAAACAACCATTATGGTGGCGCACAGACTCTCCACTGTCATCAATTGCGAGCACATTTTCTTTCTTGCCGATGGGAAGGTGCTGGCGGAAGGCACCCATGATGAGCTGCTCAAATGCTGCCCCGCATACAGAGAGCTGTATGGCGAAGAATAATTTTTCGGGATGAACGAAACGAATATGAATACATATAAAAATTGGAAACAAACAGATTCACGCTTTAACAGAGAAGAGGCGTGGCCGGCAGAACTGTTTCCCGATGCCGAAATTCGTTTTTTTTCGGAATGCGGCTGTGTTGTCACCTCGCTTGCCATTATGCTCAGGCACTTCGGCATAGAACCGGAAACGGATGAAGAAAAATTTAATCCCTGGATTCTGAATGAGTGGTTAATACGGTGTGAGGCTTTTACCAAATCTGCTGATTTGATTATCGGCAACATCAGCAGGATTTATCCTTTGGAATATGTCGGTAAAATCCCCTATTCCAAAGAGGTCGCCGAAGAACTGTGCGCAAGCGGTGAGCCTTTCTTGATTACTGTTCGCGGAACAAACGCACCACGGCATTTTATCGTTCCCGATGGTCTGTTCAACGGCGAACTTAAAGTGATTGATTGTTACGGGAACAATCGGCACATCAGCGATTATGATACGGTTTACGATTTGCGTCTTTTTCGAAAAAAGGATTTTAAAACCGAACACCCAAATGAAAAACCGATGGTTGCTCTAACTTTTGATGACGGTCCGGGATATAATGCCTGTTCGGGTAAAATACTTGAGCTTTTAGAACAGTATCAGGTGAAAGCCACTTTCTTTATGATTGGTAAGAATGTCCGCCGTCTTCCGAAAGCAACGAAAAGAAGGCTTGTAATGGGCTGTGAGATTGGAAGCCATACCTGGGACCATGACCGCTACGGAAGTCAGGTTACCCTTGAGGATATTGTCAACGCAAATCGGGAAATTGAAAAAGCATGCGGTCAGCCGCCTACCTGTTTTCGCTCTCCCGGCGGTTCAACAAACGAATTTATCAGAAATGTGTGCAAAGGATGCAATCTGCCTATTTTTCACTGGTCGATAGATACCAATGATTGGAAATACAAAGATGCGGACTGGACTTACCGTGTTGTTACGAACAGCGTTAAAGACGGCGATATTATTTTAATGCACGAAATTTACGACAGTACTTACTATGCGCTCAAACGCATTTTGCCGGAATTAATAGACAGAGGCTTTCAACTTGTTACCTGCAGTGAGTTAATACTTGCAAAAACGGGAAAAGCCCCTGAACCCGGTGTGCAATATTGCAGTGCGACAAGTGTTTGTAATAATACAAAGTGATAAAAAATAACCAATCAAGTGAACGGATAGCGCGAAAGTTTCTTTCACGCTATCCGCAGACTGTCGAAAAAGTGGCTGAAACCACACGGATTTATAAATCAGAACACTTTTCGCTTTTCTCGACAATTCCTAAATAGTTTTTAGTAAGAGAAAAATAAAAGCATATGCTATTAGAAAATCGCCGTTTTTTACTGATAGGTTTGCACAGGGGACGGTTCCTTGTGTTGACGCTTTAGTGATTAAAACTGCGTGATTGGAAGCTTTTTAATACTCCCGATAAAGTAGCTTTTATCGGGAGTATTAATGTATGATAAGTATATTGAATTTTT
>JAFRJB010000012.1 GCA_017432485.1 Clostridia bacterium | reverse complement strand
TTCATTTAAGGGCTTTTGAAAGCGCCCTGTCCAAAGTTTTTCCATAGTACCTCCACAAATAAGGGTTTGTCGAGCTGTTTGCTCGACAACCCTTATTTGTCAGTTTTCAGTTTTCAGCTTTCAGTTTTCAGTTTCACCCACCGCTCGCTATGCGCGCACCGCCCTTGATAGGGCGGTGTCAGAAAGTGCACGGCGTAGCCTTGAGACTGAACACTGAAACCTGAAAGCTGAAAACTGAAAACTGACAAATAAGGGTTGTCGAGCAAACAGCTCGACAAACCCTTATTTGTGGAGGTACTATGGAAAAACTTTGGACAGGGCGCTTTCAAAAGCCCTTAAATGAAATTGCGGATGCGTTTAACGCCTCCATTACCTTTGACAGCCGGATGTGCCTGCAGGACATCACCGGCTCGATTGCGCACGCTTCGATGCTTGCCAAGCAGGGCATTATCTCCGAGAGCGAGAAAGAGAGCATTGTCGAAACACTCGGCGCGATTGCCGCCGATTTGCAGAGCGGTGCGCTGAAAATTGACAGCTCTTGTGAAGATATTCATATGTTCATTGAGGGCGAACTGACCAAGCGCATCGGCGATGTCGGCAAGAAGCTTCACACCGCCAGAAGCCGTAACGACCAGGTCGCGCTCGATTTGCGCCTGTACCTGCGCGAGGAGTGTGCCGAGATTATGGAACTCATCGGCGCTGTCATCGCGGCGGTGGTCAGCGTTGCCGAGAAGAATGTAGACACCATTGTGCCCGGTTACACCCATTTGCAGCGCGCGCAGCCGATTAGCTTTGCGCACCACCTCTTAGCGTATTGCGCGATGTTTGAGCGCGATACGAGCAGGGTGAAAGATGCACTGCAGCGTATGGACAGCAGCCCCATCGGCTCCTGTGCCTTAGCCGGTACAACATATAAGACCGACAGGGCATATGAGGCGCAGCTGCTCGGGTTTACAGCCCCTTGCCGCAATAGTATTGACGGCGTTTCGGATCGCGATTTCTGCTTAGAGCTGATGAGCGCATTTTCCATTACGATGATGCACCTGTCGCGCTTTTGCGAAGAGATTATTTTGTGGTCAAGCTGGGAATTTCAGTTTGTGGAATTAGATGATTCTTTTACCACCGGTTCCTCGATTATGCCGCAGAAAAAGAATGCCGATATGGCGGAACTCATTCGCGGTAAGACCGGCAGGGTTTACGGCAATTTGTTCGGGCTTTTTACCACACTCAAAGGCTTGCCGCTGGCGTATAATAAGGATATGCAGGAAGATAAAGAGGGTATTTTTGACAGCATTGATACGCTCAAAATGAGCCTGCAGGTCTTTGCGCCGATGGTTGAGAGTATGCATGTCAAAAAAGAGAATATGCTCGCTGCGGCGAAGGGCGGTTTTATCAACGCTACCGACTTGGCGGACTACCTGACAAAGAAGGGGATGCCCTTCCGCACCGCCTACAAACTGACCGGTCAGATTGTGGCGTACTGCATTGAAAACGGCTTGGATTTGGAGAGCGTGAATTTGGCGCAGTACAAGGAGTTTTCGCCCCTTTTCGAAGCGGATTTATATGAAGAGATAGCCCTGCAAACCTGTGTGAACAAGCGCATTTCGCAAGGCGGCACGGGGCAGGCGAGTGTACAATCGCAGATTGCTTATTACAAAAAGATGTGAAGTAAAAGGTGAGTGCCCGTAACGAAGGTTAGCCCTCAAATCGCATCTTTTTCGCCATAATTGCATTAAAATAGCCACTTAGGCGTCAGCCTTAAGTGGCTATTTTGCTTTATTCTGACAAAAAATCTGTCGATTTTAGGGTGCGCAGCAGTTATAGCCGACAAGAGCCAAACGCAAATAGGTTTTGGTTACCTCTTTTTCCC
>JAFRJB010000011.1 GCA_017432485.1 Clostridia bacterium | reverse complement strand
CTATGGTATTTTGGGTTTTTTGCATACATCTATTATACCATAAAAAGAGGTCTTTCCATAGCCTTTTGGCTATTTTCAGACCTCTTTTTTAAATTGCTTTTATTCAATTTTCAGGGGCTGTGTTTTTTCACAGCCCCTTTTAAAATAGTTTTCAGTGTTCAGTGTTCAGACAGGAGTTCGTTAAAACGAACTCGCGATGATGAAAAATGATACTTTTCCATTCGGGTACGGGCAGCGCCCGTCCTCGACTCCACTCTTCACTCTCCACTCTCCAAACTCTAAAAAAAGCAGCCGCAGGCTGCTTTTTTTATAACTTTTATAACTCTATTATACTATACTCCATCGGCTGCAGTGTCAGGCAGGTCCCCTGCGGGCTGATCCCGAGCGAAGCGGTGGCATTTTCAAACTCTTGCGGCAAGAAAACAGTAACCGTTTCATTACCGCGGTTGACTGCCGCAAGCAGTTGTTTGCCCTCCTGCCGGCGGATATAGCACACACTGCCTTCAGGGGAGAATACGCGCGCAAAATCACCTTGCGCCAGCACCGGAGAACGGCGGCGCAGAGCGCCTAACTGCCGGTACCACAAAAGCAACTCTTCATTGCGCTTTTCCCACTCAAAAAAGCGGCGGTTAAAGGGGTCGGAATAGCCCTGCATACCGATTTCATCGCCATAGTAAATGCTCGGCACACCGGGCAGGGTAAACTGCAACAGGGAAGCGAGTTTTAAGCGCGCCACACCTAACGCATACTGCTCCCGCGTTAAGCTGTGCATACTTTGCCACTGCCGCCCTTTACCGGCACTCTCTTCCCCCGCAAGCGCGGTAATCGCGCGGGGTGTATCGTGGGTGCCGATATGGTTCATCAGGTTATGCAGTGCCTGCGGCGGGTAGTTGGCGCAAATTTCTTCGACCACTTGGAAGAAATCTTCGCTGCCGCCGTGGCGCACAAAGCGAATAATCGCATCCGCAAAGGGGTAGTTCATCACGCAGTCGAGCTGCTTGCCCTGCAAGTAGCGGCGCCGCTCGGAGTAAGCAATCTTATTGGTCGCATCTTCCCACACTTCGCCTAAAATCAAGGCATCGGATTTTTCGGCTTTGACTGCGCTGCGCAGCGTATCCAAAAACACATCGGGCAATTCATCTGCCACATCCAGCCGCCAACCGGAAGCACCGGCGCGCAGCCAGCGCCGCGCAATACCGTTTTTGCCGCAAATGTAGTCTAAATAAGCGGGCGTTTCCTCTTTGATTTCGGGCAGCAGCTTAATGCCCCACCAGCTTTCGTAATCCTCCGGCCAGTGATTGAATTTAAACCAGGAATAGTAGGGGCTGCTCTGCGAATTATATGCACCCGTGCCGGCATAGCGGCGGTAGTAGTTAAAATACTTACTGTCTTGCCCGACATGGGAAAAGACACCGTCAAGCAAAATGCGTATACCTGCCTTTTTTGCCGCGGTGCACAGCGCTTTAAAATCTTTTTCACTGCCGAGCATACCGTCGATCTTCTCAAAATCGGCAGTATTGTAGCGGTGATTGGCGTGCGCCTCAAAAATCGGGTTTAAATAAATACAGCTCACTCCCAGCTCTTTGAGGTAGGGCAGTTTCTCTTGAATGCCCTGCAAATTGCCGCCGAAATAGTCGCTGTTATATATGCCGTTTACCGGCACCCAATAGGGGTCATTTTCGTAATCATCGCGCACGATGCGCTCGGGGTAGGGGTTCTTCACCCCGCCGGAACCCACCGCAAAGCGGTCGGGGAAAATTTGGTAGATAATGCCGCCCTCAAGCCAATCGGGGGTGGTGAAATCTTTTTCATAAACCGTGATTTGCCACTTGGCGCCGTTGTCGTTAATCTCGGGCGCGCCGCTTTCCCCTTTGGTAATCACGCCGCCGGAATAGGGTACACTGTATTCAAAGCAGTACCAATATAAACCTGCTTTCTCGGCGGTAAAATCCGCGCGCCACCACTCGTGGTAGTCGCCGTTCATCCCATCCCAATGCATGGAGATTTTGATGGCATCTTCCCCATCGGCACCGATGACAAGGCGCGCGCTCTCGCAGCGGTAGTTGCGCGGCATACACAGGCGCAGCATCACGCTCTCACCCTCGCACAGCGCGCGGTTCAGGGATTTATAGGCTTGATTTTTCGGGTTAAAAAATTCCATACTTCACTCTTCTTTCGAAAATGCCGCAAACGGCATTTTCAATGCGGATTTCGGAATGCGGAATGCGGAATTACAGGGCGGGGCACCCGCACCCGTTCCGCTGCGCTCTATTGAAAACAAACACCAAAAAATTTTCAAAAAAAGGTGGGAGTGAAATCAGCGAAACAACGCTTTGGCGGTGTACGGTTTATTGAGACGAGCGGTGCAAACCTTTTACTATTATATACACTTTTGGCAAATTAAGCAAATATTATTCGACAAATAAGGAATTTGGCGAGCTGTTCGCTCGACAAACCTTATTTGTCAGTTTTCAGTTTTCAGGGTTCAGTTTTCAGTTTCACCCACCGCGTGCTATGCACGCACCGCCCTTGATAGGGCGGTTTCAAAAAAAGCAAGGCGTAGCCTTGCTACTGAACACTAAACACTGAACACTGAACACTCAAATAAGGATTTGCGCGCTCGGAGAGCGCGACAAATCCTTATTTGAAAAGCTGCTTCACGCAAAGCGTTGAAGCAGCTTTTTCCTTAGAAGTAATTGAGCGGGTTGGCGAACTGCCCGTCTATGAGCAAGCCGTAGTGCAGGTGCGGTCCGGTCGAGTTGCCGGTGGAACCGACATAGCCGATAACCTGCCCCTGTTTGACAAACTGCCCTTCCTTGACCACAATGCGGCTCATATGCGCATAAAGCGTTGCCACATTGTCACCGTGGTTAATCCAGACATGGTGCCCGTAGGAGTAATCCAAGAGCTTGACACTCATAATTTTACCGTCTTTGGTCGCAACGACCTTTTGCCCGTTAACGCGCGCATTCGAAAAGTCCATACCGTTGTGGTTGGTGTAGCCGTAGAACCCGCAGGAAACATCCGTGCAAGCGGGTACCGGGAAGCAGAACGAGCCGCCGTTGGAAATGACTTCGCTCTCCACATCCTTGTATTTGCCGCTCTTAATAGCATCGGCAATCTCTTTGGAAATGGCAGCCTCTTTTTTACACATATCCACAATCTTTGCAAGCTCTTTTTGCTCCTGCTCAATTTGGACTTTGGTCATTTCCGAGGCTTTGTCCACTTCCTTAAGCTTTTCGATGGAATCATTATATGCCTTTGCCGCCTCTGCCTTCTTGACTTCCAAGCCGGCTTTCGAGGTTTGCAAATCCGCTTCCTTGACCTCTAATTTAATGCGGTCATCTTGTATCTGCTTTTGCTTCTTTTTGAGTATGGCATACTCTTTTTGCATTTTTTTAATCGCCGCCGCATCCTTCTTGGAGACCGCCTTAATCATTTCGGAGCGGGTTAAGTAATCCATAAAGGTATCGGCAGTCAACAGTGCCTGTATGTCCGTAAACGAGCCCGACATATAAATCGATTTGAGCCTGCCCTTAAAATTGTTATAGAGCGTATCGATGTTTTTCTTTTGCTTTTTGACTGCCTGCTCTAATTGTTGAATATCCTCTATCGTATCAATGATTTCGGTTTCCAAATCTTTAATTTTGGAATTGATGGCAGAAACGGACTCATTGGCTTTTTTGTACTCCGCCTCTTTTTGCTCATATTCTTCTTTGGCTTTTTCGAGCGCTTCCTGCTCTTTTTTCTTGGTTTCGGTTGCGATTTTCTCTTCTTCCTCTTTTTTCTTATCCTCATCGCTCTTTTTTGTGGTTGTCTGCGCGGTTGTTTTGGCAGTGGTAGTCTCACCGCCCCCTTCGTTTTCACCGACACCGGCAATCTGCAACGCAGGAAACAGTGCTATCGAGCAGATCAATAGCACTGTCAGAATGGATTGTATCATTTGATTTTGCAAAAACTTGAAAATGCGCAACTGTTTCGCCTCTTTTTAGAAAAATCCTTCGGGGTTTAAGAACCCGCCGCCGGCACCGATGATGCCGAAGTGTAAGTGCGGTCCGGTGGAGTTACCGGTCGAACCGACAGCACCAATCGCATCGCCCTTGGAAACGGCTTGCCCGTTGCTGACATAAATCGCACTCAAGTGGCAATACTGCGTGGTCATACCGCTGCCGCCATGGTAAATGAAGACATGCTGACCGTAGCTGTAAGTTAAGTAAGCCACTTTGACAACCGTACCGGAGTCAGCTGCGACTACGGTAGCACCGTAGATGCCGCCATCGGAGAAGTCCACACCGTTGTGGTTGGCGTAGCCGTAGAAACCGCAGGTAATAGTGGTGTGCCCCGGAACCGGGTAACAGAACTGACCGGTGCCGTTGACAATCTCAAAGCTGCCCGGGTCACTTGAACCGCCGTTTTGCGCGGCTTGCCTTGCCGCCTCTGCCTTGCGGATTTCTTCAAGCACATCGCTCAATTCACTCTGGTACTCGGCTAACTGAGAGTTGTTGTTCTTTTGCTGTGACTTAATTTTGCGCAGCACGACCAAGCTCTCGTTGTAAGCAACTTCCGCTGCTTCCTTCGCTTCATCCAAAGTCTTTTTATCTTCCTGCAGCTTTTCTTCCTGCTGCTCTAATTTCTGCTTGTCTTCATCCAACGCCTGCTTTGCCTGCTTCAACTCTTCGGCAAGGCGCTGCATTTCGGCAATCGCGGCATTATCTTTGGCGGAAACTTTACGCACCATTTCCAATTTGGTCAGGTAGTCCGAAAAGTCTTCGCTGGTTAATAACACCTGCATGCTGGTCAAGCTGCCGGCAATGTAAAGCGCTTTGATGCGCGCTTTAAACTCATTGTACTTTTTGTCAATCGCATTTTGCTGCTTGACAATCTTGACCTTGAGCGCTTCAATGGAGGCTTGGGTCTCTTCGATTTTGGCTTCCAAATCCGCGATTTGGGCGTTAATCTGATTGACCGCATCCTTCGCAGTGTTGTAGACATCCAGTTTTGCCTGGTATGTTTCGTTGGCAGCTTCCGCCTTCTCTTCCAAATCGGCAGCCTTCTCTTTGGCAGCGGCGATTTTTTGTTGCAAATCACTCACACTGTCTGTCGCGACGACGCCGATGGAACAGGAACACACGAGCATGACGACTAAAAGAATCGCCATCATACTGCTCAACATTTGTTTACATAATGTTTTGTTTTTCATCATCACATACCCTTTAAAATCTTAAGTTTTAAACGACTTGTGTTATTTACAGATAAGAGAACGGATTGACAAAAGAACCGTTCACAATCACACCGAAGTGTAAGTGGGTACCGCCCATACCGCGGGGAACGACGTTACCCGTGCAGCCGACACCGCCGATGACCTGCCCCTTGGTCACATTTTGCCCGACGGAAACGCTGATATTGCTCATGTGGCAATAAATCGTTTTCATACCGTTGCCGTGGTCAATGGTGACATGGTGCCCGTAGGAATACTCCCACATATCGGCACCGACGACCTGCCCGTCATCCGATGCGACAACGCTCGCGCCGTATAAACCGGGGCCGTTGGCGAAGTCTACACCGTTGTGATTAGCGTAGCCGTAGTAACCGCAGGAAACATTGGTGCAGCTCGGAACGGGGTAACACAGCTGCCCCGTGCCTTTAATGCCGCCCGAAGCCGATAATTTATTAATCTCTTCGAGCGCCTTGTTCATTTCATCTTGCGCATCTGCCTGCGCCTGCTTGATTTGGGCAATCAGGCTTTCGCATTCCGCAAGGGATGCTGCCGCTTCGGCTTTCTTTTCTTCCAATTCCGCCTTGCGCGCATCCAATTCGTTCTTCTTTGCCTGCTGCTCGGCGCGGTCGGTATCCAACTGCTCTTGCAGCTCTTGCAATTCGTGAAGAATGTCTTCCAACTCTTTGATGGTCTTGGCATCCTTTTCACCGATTTTGGTGACCATCTCCAGCCTTGTCAAATAGTCGGAAAAGTCGGTACAGGTTAAGAGTACCTGCAAGGAGCTCATACTCCCCGCAATATATAATGACTTGAGCCTGACGCAAAACTCATTATATCTTTTATCCATTAAAGCCTGCTGCTTTTCAATCTTGAGCTGATACTGCGCAATTTGCGTTTCGAGCTTGTCGATTTGCCCTTGCACACTATGAATCTCTTTGTTGAGAAGCTCTACCTGCTTGACCAGCGAATAGTAGGCGGTTTGCGCCGCTTCAAGCTGCTCTTCGGCAGAGGCTTTTTTCTTTTTTAACTTATCATATTCCCGCTTGGCGGAAACATACGAGTCTTTTGCTTCATCCAAATCGGATTTGGCATAAGCAATTACCGTGACGGACGAGACGAACAAAAGGCTTACAACTACGAGTACGGAAATTAACTTGACTGCTGCAGTTTTAAGCAATTTCATTCAGTTCACTTCCTTCGTGTTTGAGATATTTGTTCATTGAAACAAAACTGCCTCCCACACCGGTTGCAACGCCTAATGCCACAAACGCTATCAAGAGAATCCACCACAGGGAAGAAAACTCTACAAAGCCTGTGTTAAACAGCGTTACCATACTCGAAAGTTCCTTTGTCGCCAGCGCATAAATGCCCCACACCATCAGCTCGGCAATGCCCGCGGAAAGAAGACCGATGACAATACCCTCCACAATAAACGGTGTGCGCACGAAGCCGTCGGTCGCGCCGACACTCTTCATAATGCTGATTTCCAACTTTCTGGAGAACATGGAAATGCGCACCGTGTTGGAAATGATGAAAATGGAAACCGCAAACAGTAACGACACAACCGCAATACAAATAATATTAACTGCCTGCCTTACTCTTGCCAATTTCTGCGCCAACTGGCTGTTTTCGCGAATATTCTGCACATTGTCTAACTTTTTAAGGTCTTTGACAATGCCGTCAAAACTGTTCATATCGTCTACCACGACCTTTAAGGTATCGGGGAGCGGCGACTGGTCTGCATAATTCTCGAAGAATTCTCTTTGAGAATCGTTCATTTCCTTGAGCTGGTTGTTCCAAGCTTCATCTTTGGAAATGTAGACCACTTCTTTGACATTTTCCATTTTTTCGATTTGGGCTTTTGCCGCATCGGTTTGGTCTTTGGTGGCTTTATCATCCATAAAGACCATAATGACGTTTTGCTCTTCAATCTTGGAAAGCAAATTGGTGGTATTGGCGCTGACCAATACACTGCAGCCCATCAAAAGCATACAACAAATCAACACACCCATCGATGCAATGGTCATTAATTTGTTGATTTTAACGCTTCTGAAACCTTCTTTAATCAGATAACCTGCTGATTTCATTACTCATCGCCCTCCTCACTGTCGCTGTCTTCCAACTCAACGCTGTCAAGGAAAACGGAATAATCAATATCGGTTCTGTCTTTATTGACAAAGGTTTCCAGGGTGGATTTGGAACCCAATACCTGGTCGACAATCTCATTGACTTTAGAGTCATCATCAAGATTTTCGTGAATGCTTTCAACAATCTCGTCGTTAATGCCTTCGGTCGGGTAGATATCGACCGTTTCTTCGGCAAGCTCTTCTTCCACAGAGTCGAGTTCTTCCAAATCCTCAATATTATCTAAGGATTTCTCGCTCTTGCCTGCTTCCTCTGCTTTTTCCTGTGCCAGAGAATCGGAAGCGATGTTTGCCTCTGCCTGGAAGCCGTAAATGGCATCCTCGTCGCCCGTAACGTCATAGCCGGTGCCGGTATCTTTAACCAGCTTACCGTTGGAAATGACAACTTTTCTGTGGTTAAACTTGTCAACCAAATCGTGGGCGTGGGTGACCATCACAACGGTGGTGCCCTGTTGGGAAATTCTGTCGAGCAAGTCGACGATTTCATAGCTCATCTCGGGGTCGACGTTACCGGTCGGTTCGTCGGCAATAATAATTTTGGGCTTATTGACCAGTGCTCTTGCAAGCGCCACGCGCTGCTGCTGACCGCCGGAAAGCTCTGCAGGCAGGCTTCTCGCTTTATGAGAAAGCGCTACCAGCTCCAATGCATGCGGCACTCTGCGGCGGATTTCGGACTCTTTGGCACCGACCACGCGCATCGCAAACGCGACATTGTCAAACACGGTCATTTTCGGAATTAAGCGAAAGTCCTGGAACACGATGCCCATACTTCTTCTGAATTTCGGAATTTCTTTTCTTTTGAGAGTAGGAAGGTGGAAATCATTAATCCAGATGTCGCCGGAGGTGACATTTTCTTCCCTCATTACCAATTTTAAGAAAGTGGATTTGCCGGCACCGGATGCACCGACAACGAAAACGAACTCGCCCTGCTCGATTTTGAGCGAAATGTCGGACAGTGCCTCTGTGCCGTTTTCATACACTTTAGAAACATTTTTAAATTCTATCAAAATATGTTCTCCCTTTTATTTGCCTGAATTTTAATATTTGACCGGATTGGAATCAAGATATTTCTTGACCATTAAAGCTACTTTAAATACGATAGCATCATCGAACTCGCGCAAATCCAAACCGGTAAGTTTCTTGATTTTTTCCACTCTGTAAACAAGGGTGTTTCTGTGCACAAACAGTCTTCTGGAGGTTTCGGAAACATTGAGGTTGTTTTCAAAGAACTTTTGAATGGTCAACAGTGTTTCCTGATCGAGTGAATCTAAAGAGCCCTTCTTCATCACTTCATTTAAGAACATTTCGCACAGGGTGGTCGGCAGCTGATAAATCAAGCGGGCAATGCCCAGGTTGTTATAGCTGACGATGTTTTTCTCGGTATCAAACACTTTCATTACTTCCAGTGCCACCTGGCTCTCTCTAAAGGAAGAGGCAAGATTTTTGATGCCGATCACACAAGAGCCGATACCTATCACAATCTTGATGCCGAACTCTTTTTGAACCGTTTCGCAAATGGTCGATGCCAGCTCTTCCAACTCTTTGAAAGAAACGGCGGTATTGACTTCTTTAATGAGCGCAATATCCGTTTCATTGACACTGACCACAAAATCTTTATTTCTGTCGGGGAAAAGGTTTTGAATGGCATCAAACACCGAGATATCACTCTTAACGGGCGTTCTGATTAAAAGCACCGCGTGAGAGACTTCATTGTTAAAGTGCAGTTCGCGCGCTTTCAAATAGATATCGCCCGGAAGGATATTATCTAAAATAACATTCTTAATAAAGTTGCTTCTGTCGTGTTTTTCATCATACAACTGCTTGATGTTGCTTAACGCCACGGCGATAATGCAGGCGTTTTTCTTTGCGCCTTCATCGGTGCCCTCCACAAACACGGCGTATTCCGCTTTGGAAACGGAGCCGAAATTGCGGTAGGTGTAGTTGCCGACAACGCTCACACCGTCGCTCCCGAAAATCTTTTCGGGATTGGCAGTATTAATCTCACCGATTTTGCCGAGGTCACTGCAGGAAACCACCACACCGGCTTCATCAATCACGCCGACGGTAGCGCCCGCGGCATCTTTCATTTGGTGAATAATTCCCTGGAAAATTCTGTTAGACAAACTCTTTTCCCCCTAACTCGTTAAAATTCGGAAGCTTTCGGGTCTTTCGTGATTTTGCACATAAACAATATGAACAAAAACTTTTCACTTCGTATGTGAATTTTACCATAGTATTTAGCAAAATGCAAGTAAAAAGAGTTGTTTTTTTACATCTTTTTGTATAAAATATGAAGTCAGCCTAATTATTGTGGATAAAATCCGACTGCCACACAATATGTAGTAAGCGGATTTTTTTGGATATTTAGTCAAATTGTCTAAGAACTTGTTATGAACGGATTGTAATTTGAAAAAACTTCATATATAATAGGTTTGTATTATTTATTATAATACTTTAAAATGAAAATTCTGTGAATAAATTGTAAATTAGTGGATTTTGGTTCCTTCGCGCCGCTGTGCCTGCGGGGCGCGCGGGTAAAAATGCAGGCGGAAAGGCTACGGTTTTTATGAAAGTGATTGTGACAGGCGGCGCCGGCGGCATCGGGCGCGCCATCAGTGAAGAGTTGCTGCGCCGCGGCGACAAAGTGCTTATTTGCTACTATGAATCCGAAGATGTGGCAAAGGAGTTTTGCAGCCGCTATGAAAACGCTTACTGTTTTCAAGCGGATTTGACCGACAGCACCGCGCTGGACAACCTCTTTGCCTATGCGGCGGAGATTTTTGACGGCGGCGCCGATGCGCTCATTAATAACGCCGGTGTTTCCGTTTCCAAATGTTTTCAGTGTATCGATGATGCCACGGCAGACCGCGTGATGGCAATCAATTTCGGTGCCGCCTATAAAGCCTCTGCGCGCGCCGTGCCGTATATGCTCTCACAGCGCAGCGGCAATATTATTAATATTTCTTCTATCTGGGGCATTAAAGGCGCTGCCACGGAAGCGCTGTATTCCGCGAGTAAAGCGGCGCTGATTTCTCTGACACAGGCGCTTGCCGGTGAACTCGGCCCCAGCGGCATCCGTGTCAACTGTATTGCACCCGGTGTGATTGACACACCGATGAACGCCAATCTTTCGGCGGAGGAAACCGAAAACCTGCGCTGCGCCACCCCGCTTGCGCGACTGGGTACGGGCGCGGATATTGCCAAAACCGTCAAATTCTTACTGAGTGTGGATGCCGCCTTTATTACCGGGCAGACCATCACGGTAGACGGAGGCTTTTTAAATGGCTAAGCAAAAGAAAAAAATGCGCCTGCCGCTTAAAATTCTGCTGTGGGTGCTGTGCGTCCCGCTTGCCATAGCGGCGCTCATTGCCGGTGCCAATACCGTTTGCACGGCGCTGGATATGAAGCAGGTCAACGCGATTGAACCGGTAACCATCGAAAAACAGCTCAAACCCCAAATGGATGACGCAACCGGCTGCTACACCTTTACGACTGACAGAGAGTTAAAAGTTATGCAGCTTAGCGACATTCACCTGGGCGCCGGCTTCTTGACCCGCAGCAACGACAAACAGGTTATTCAAACGGTCGAAACGATGGTGCGCGCCGAAAAACCCGATTTGGTGATTGTCACAGGCGATGCGTTTTTTCCGGTGCCGCGCAGCGGCACGTTTAATAACGCCAATGAACTCAAAGTCTTTGCCGGTTTGATGAACCGCCTGGGCGTTTACTGGGCTTACACCTTCGGCAACCACGAATACCAGGGAATGGCGTATCTTAAGGAAAGTGCGCTCGCCGAGCGGCTGGAAGGCTGCAGCGAGTACTGCCTGTTTCAGCGCGGCAGTGAATCGGTTTCGGGCGAGGGCAACTATGCCATTAATGTCAAAAACAGCGACGGGGTGATTATCCGCTCCCTTATCCTTTTAGACTCTCACGCCTATAAAGCGGATGACCGCTGGGGCTTGGGCGAAGCCTACGACAACATTCACCAAGACCAAATTGAGTGGTATAAAAACCTTGTCAACAACTTCACGGAACTCAACAAACAGGCGATTGCCGCAACTGCCGATTTAACAAAACGCAGTACGTATTCCAAGAACTTCAGCATTGTTAAATCCTCGCTGTTTTTCCACATTCCGATTGAGGAATACAAAATCGCCTGGGAAGATTACCGCCAAAACGGCTACCGAAACACCGCCACGACAGAGTACCTCTACGGCTATATGGGCGAAGAAGAGTCGCCCTATATCTACTGCAGCGATGAACCCGACAACCTCTTTGAAGCGGTGATGGAATACGGCTCGACCGACAGCATCTTCTGCGGTCACGACCACACCAACAACTTCTCGCTGCGCTATATGGGCATTCGCTTAACCTACGGGCTCTCCTGCGACTGCTTAGTGTATAAAAACATTCAAAAGCTGGGCGCGCAGCGCGGCTGTACCGTTTTAAACTGCAAGCCCGACGGCACTTTAGAAGTCACCCCCGAAAATTATTATCAGGAAAAGTATGCTTTTGAGGGCAAAGAAGAAGTAACGATGCAAGTGCTCAACGAAGAGCAGGAAAAGGCACAACAACATGGATGAAAACACCAAACAACTTGTAGAAACCTACGATAAAGAAAGAAAGCGAACGCGCCGCATTCTGCTTAGTATTCTCCTGCTTGCGGCAGGTGTCGCGCTGATTGTGACGGCGGTTCTCTTTCGCACGCAGTACCCGTTTTGGCTTGAAAACAAGGGGCTGCTGCATTACCAATACTCGCATGTCCTGATGCGCGATATTACCAGTTACGACTACTTTAATAATGAAAAAGGGCATTCTATTCACTATTACATTGTCTACCGCAACGCGAGCATTTACTACGAGCAGGAAACCTCTTTTTCGGTCTACTCCGCCCACGCCAATAAAGAGAATGTAAGCCCCGGCATTACCAACCACGCTGTCATTCAAACGAGCGTAGAGCGCTACACCTATTTGGCGCGCGACGGCAGAACCTATTGCTTTGAAAAACCGACCGGCCTCTTCGCGGCGCTGTTTGAAGCGGCGTATGCCGACGGAAAAATCTACCTGCGCTTTGCCGCCTACGCGGCAGGTGCTGCCGGCATCGGCTGCGGCATCGCGCTGTTAAGAAAAACACTAAAGGGAAAACAAAATGAAGAAGAACAAGAACAAGATCAAGAATAAACGCAGCTCCTCAACCGGGTTTAACGACCCGCAGAAAGGCTTTGACCCGACCTCCAAGCGCATTGTATTTGCCCTGCTCATTGTCATTGTCGCCGTAATGATCGGTACCTATTTCTTTATTGATTATAAATACGGCTCGTTTACCAATATGTTTATCGGCGAGACCACCGAAGCGACCACTGAGGAAGAAACCGAAACCGTTCCCGTGAAAAATGTTGACGGTAAAAAGAATGTCTTAATCGCCGTCACTTCCCCCGGCGAGAGCGAAATCTACAACATCTTTATGGTCGGCATCAATATGAGCGACAATGTCACGTCCTTTGTGTCACTGCCGCTGCAAACCGTGGATGCCGGCGGCAAAACGCTCAAAGAAGAATTCAGTATGGGCGGCGTAACCCAAATCGAATATGTGCTCGAGCGCATGCTCGATATCGATTTTGATGCTTACCTGTGCGCGACACAAAACGGCTACAAGTTCTTTTTAACGGAGCTCGGCAAAGGAGTGCAGTTCGATGTGCCGCAGGATTTGCAGTTTTCGACCACTAACTACACCGTTTCGCTCAAAGCGGGCAAACAGGAGCTGAGCTTTGACACCTTTGTTAAACTGATGCTCTTTGATGAATGGGATGGCGGAAAAGATGCCACCTACACCATGCAGGCGCAGCTGCTTCAAACGCTGTATGAGCAATATTTCAAACCCAAATACATCACCCGCGATGTCGATAAATTCACCTACCGCATGACCTATATCAAAAGCAACATTTCTTCGGAAGACTATGTCAACGATTTGGATGCGCTCGAATACATTGCCGCGACCAAATTTAAGCTGCAGGTGCTCACTCCGCAGGGTAACTTTTCCGGCAGCGGGGACAAAGAGCAATTTACCCTCTCTAAAGGCGGTATCGCGCAAATCAACAGCGCCTTTATCTTGGCTCCGGTAGAAGAAAAAGAGTGAGTTTTAAACATCAAAATGTTGAAAACTTTGTTTATAACATTGAAAAGTGCAGCTTAAAAAGCCTGTCGGTACACAAAAAGCGGGAGTTTTCAACAAATTCGGGCAAACTTCGATTGTTGATAACTTTTGGCGCTGCCGCCTGCCAAAACGGCGGTAAAAAGAGTAAATTTGCGTATTGTAATATGCGCTCAAATCCGATATAATAGGTATAATAAATTTAAAAAAGGAGATACAATATGCCACTCGTAACCACAAAAGAAATGTTTGAGAAAGCCTACAAAGGCGGCTATGCCATCGGTGCTTTCAATATCAACAATATGGAAATTATTCAGGGTATCACCCGCGCAGCCAAGAAGCTCAATGCTCCCGTGATTTTGCAGTGCTCTGCAGGCGCCCGGAAATACGCTTCTCACGACTACTTAGTCGCCATGGTCAAAGCGGCGGCGGATGAAACCGATTTGCCGATTGCCCTGCACCTGGACCACGGTCCCGATTTTGAAACCTGTAAATCCTGCATTGACGGCGGTTTTACCTCCGTGATGATTGACGGTTCTTCCTTACCTTATGAAGAAAACATCGCCCTGACCAAGAAAGTGGTCGACTATGCCCACGCGCACGGCGTCACGGTCGAAGGCGAGCTCGGCACCCTTGCCGGTGTGGAAGACGAAGTGAATGTTTCGGCAGAAGATGCTTCCTACACCAAACCCGAGCAGGTAGAAGATTTTGTCACCCGCACCGGTGTGGATTCTCTTGCAATCGCCATCGGCACCAGCCACGGCGCTTACAAATTTAAGCCCGGTCAAAAACCGCAGTTGAGATTTGATATTTTAGAAGAAATCGAAAAGAGACTGCCCGGGTTCCCGATTGTGCTTCACGGCGCTTCGAGCGTTAACCAGGAGCACATCAAAATTATTAACGAGTTCGGCGGCGAAATGCCCGATGCTATCGGCATTCCCGAAGATATGCTGCGCAAGGCGGCCGGCATGGCAGTGTGCAAAGTCAATGTAGACTCCGATATTCGCATCGCGATGACCGCAGCGCTCAGAAAGCACTTTGCCGAAAACCCGAAGCACTTTGACCCGCGCCAGTACCTCACCCCCGCAAGAGACCTCATTCAAGAGGTTGTCGAGCACAAAATCGATGTGGTATTCGGTTCAACAGGCGCAGCCAACTAAAAAAAGCCCCACCGGGGCTTTTTTTAATGAAGAATGAATAGTGAATAATGAATAATTATGGGCGGGACACCCGCACCCGATTGTATAGTAGCGCAAGCGCTACGCGATATGCCACAAATCGGCGCGACATAACTGCGTTGCGATATATTTTGCTTTGCAAAATGAGATATGTTTGCTAACGCAAACGAGGAAGGGCAACCGCGCTGACCGCCGATTGCTAAAAGCATTAAAAAAAGAGCCTCACGGCTCTTTTTTTAATGCTTACCAAACTGCTTTTTCATACGCAGCTCTTTGGAAAGGATTTTCTTTCTTAAGCGAATGGTTTCGGGGGTGACCTCCATGAGCTCGTCATCATTGAGAAACTCCATGCTCTGCTCGAGCGAGAGAATGCGCGGCGGGACCAGGCGCAGTGCATCGTCACTGCCCGAAGCGCGGGTGTTGGTGACGTGCTTTTTCTTGCACACATTGCAGGTGATGTCTTCACTCTTGGCGCATTCGCCCACAATCATCCCTTCATACACCGGCACACCGGGGCCGATAAACAGTTCGCCCCTCTCCTGGGTGTTCCACAAGCCGTAGCCCGTGGTTTCTCCGGTTTCAAAGCTGATAATCGAACCGCGCTTACGCTGCTCGATTTCGCCTTTATAAACATCGTAACCGTCAAAGAGTTGGTTCATAATGCCGTTGCCGTTGGTATCGGTCAAAAACTCGCTGCGGTAACCGATTAAGCCGCGGGAGGGAATGCGAAATTCGATATGGGTCGCTCCGCCTTCGCGCACATCCATATTAACCAGTTCGCCCTTGCGCGCGCCGAGTTTTGACATCACCGCGCCGGTGTAAGCATCGGGCACTTCGACAATGAGCAGCTCCATCGGCTCTAAGGTCTGCCCGCCTTTATCCTTTTTAAGAATAACCTTCGGGCGCGATACCTGAAACTCATAGCCTTCGCGGCGCATGGTTTCAATTAAAATGGAAAGCGACAATTCCCCTCTGCCCGACACTTTAAAGGTATCGGTCGAGTCGGTTTCTTCCACGCGCATGGAAATGTTGGTTTCCACCTCTTTAAAGAGCCTGTCGCGCAGATTGCGCGAGGTCACATATTTACCCTCTTTGCCGGCAAAGGGGGAGTCGTTGACAATAAAATTCATGGCAATCGTCGGCTCATCGATTTTCACAAAGGGCAGCGCCTCGACACAGTCGGGGTCGCAGGCGGTTTCGCCGATATTTAAATCGGCAATACCCGAAACGGCAATCAAATCGCCGAAGGATGCGCTCTCGACTTCCACGCGCTTTAAACCCTCAAATTGGTAAAGCTTGGAGATTTTAACATTGAGTTGACTGCCGTCGCGGCGGCACAGCACCGCCATTTGACCGCCTTTGATGCTGCCGCGCTCCACTCTGCCTACACCGATTCTGCCGACATAGTCATCATATTCAATATTGGAAAACAGCACTTGGAAGGGGCCTTCCATATCGCCTGCGGGGGCGGGGATTTCTTTGAGAATGGCATCAAGCAGCGGCTTCATATCACCCTTGCGGCAGTCGGGGTCTTCGCTTGCGTAACCGTCTCGCGAAGAAGCGTACACCACCGGGAAATCGATTTGGTCTTCATCGGCACCGAGTTCAATAAATAAATCCAGCACTTCATCGACCACTTCGAGCGGTCTTGCGCCGTCGCGGTCCACCTTATTGACCACTACGAGCACTTTTTTACCGAGCCCCAGCGCTTTTTTAAGCACAAAGCGCGTTTGCGGCATACAGCCCTCAAAGGCATCGACCAAGAGCAGCACGCCGTCTACCATCATCAAAATGCGCTCCACCTCACCGCCGAAATCGGCGTGGCCGGGGGTGTCGACAATATTGATTTTGGTCTCACCGTAGCGAATTGCCGTGGTTTTCGACATAATGGTGATGCCGCGCTCGCGCTCCAAATCGTTAGAGTCCATCACCCTGTCCTGCACCTGCTCATTGGTGCGGAAGGTGCCGCTTTGGCGCAGCAGTTGGTCGACCAGGGTGGTTTTACCGTGGTCAACGTGTGCAATAATTGCAATATTTCTCAAATTGTCTCTTTTTGCCATCGAAATATTCCTTATTTTTCCTGTTTTTTACTTTTCTTTGCTTTTTTGACTTTTTTGGTTTTTTTCGAGGTATTGATATCCTCACCGTCTGCCTGCGCAATCTTCTTTCTGAAAATGAAGGAGAAAAGATTGACTAAGAACAAAATGCCAAGGCAGGTGATGCCCACAAATGCGCCCGCCGCAAGACCCATTTTGGTAATGGAAACAAAGGAGGTCAGCAGGCTTGTTAAAATATTCGCGTCTTCCGTCGCCACCAGCGAGGTAATTGCCGAGGTCGGAATAGTGCCCGCCACAAAGGCATTGCCGATTTTTAAGAACAGCAGCGCCGCGGTCAAGTAAGAAGCAAAGCCAAGCCCCGCAGAGATGGTTCTTGCCAAATACGGCACATTCATGAAGCCGAGCACCGTTGTCACCAGCAGGCACACTAACATCAGCGCGAAAAACACGACGACCGCAATGGCAACCCCGCGATATCCGTATTCCCCGAGGTTACTGAGCAAACTCGTATCGGCATTCGGGTCAATCTCGCGCACAAATTTGATGAGGTCAACCAGATTATAGCTCTCACCGGTCAGCAGCGTAGAGTAGCCGGCAATCGGCATAAACAAGCTGATAATGGCGATAACCGAGAAAAAAACATTGGTTACTTTAATGGTCAGTTTCATTTCTGTTTCCCCCAGGAAGAATTCAGTTGCACCGTGCGGTTAATAATCAGGTGGTCGGCAGTGGAGTGCTTGTCCACACAATAATACCCCTGGCGCATAAATTGGAAGGTGTCGAGCGGCTTGATATCTCTCAGCCCGCCTTCAAGCAAGCAGCCGTCAATAATTTTCAAGCTCTCTTCATTGAGATTTCTTTCAAAGTCGCCGCCGCTTTCGTCAGACGGATTTTCGGCTTTAAAGAGCCTGTCATACATACGAATTTGCGCCGGCACACAGTCTTCGGCGCTCACCCAGTGCACCGTGCCCCTGACTTTTCTGCCGTCGGGCGAATTGCCGCCCTTCGAGAGCGGGTCATAGGTGCAGTGCACACAAGTCACTTCGCCGTTTTCATCCTTATCAAAGCCCACGCATTTGAGGAAATACGCGCTCTTGAAGCGCACCTCGTTGCCGGGGAAGAGGCGGAAATACTTGCGCGGCGGGTCTTCCATAAAGTCTTCTTTTTCAATATAGAGTTCGCGCGAGAAATGCACTTTCCTCGTGCCCATTTCCGGGTGATTGGGGTGATTTTCGATTTCGATTTCTTCGCTTTGCCCCTCCGGGTAATTGTCAATAACTAACTTTAAGGGATTGATGACCGCCATTGCGCGCGGCGCGGTTTCGTTGAGTTCATCTCTCACACAGCTTTCGAGCATCGCAAAGTCCACCACACTGTAAGCTTTGGAAACGCCTATCATATCGCAGAAATTGCGAATTGCCGCTGCCGGGTAACCGCGGCGGCGCATGCCGCAGATGGTTGCCATACGCGGGTCATCCCAACCGTCTACCACGCCTTCTTTGACCAAGCGCAGGCATTTGCGCTTGCTTGTGAGCGTATAGTTAAGGTTCAAGCGGGCAAACTCAATCTGCCGCGAGGGCTTCTCAAAACCGAGCTCGCGCTGAACCCAGTCATAGAGCGGGCGGTGGTTTTCAAACTCAAGCGAACACAGCGAGTGGGTCACGCCCTCTTTATAGTCGGAAAGCGGGTGTGCGAAGTCATACATCGGGTATACACACCACTTGTCACCGGTGCGGTGGTGGCCGGCATACATAATGCGATAGATAATCGGGTCGCGCATATTCATATTGGGGCTTGCCATATCAATTTTGGCGCGCAACACCATCGACCCTTCGGGGTGCTTGCCCGCAGTCATTTCTTCAAATAAGCGCAGGTTTTCTTCCATACTCCTGTCGCGGTAGGGGCTGTTTTTGCCCGGAATATCAAAAGTGCCTCTGTATTCCTTTTGCTGCTCGGGAGTCAGCTCGCACACATAAGCTTTGCCCGCCTCAATGAGCTTGATGGCGCACTCGTGCAGAAAATCAAAGTAATCCGAAGCAAAGAAAACATTGTCATAATCAAAGCCGAGCCACTGAATATCTTCTTCTATCGCCTCGACATACTCGGTGTCCTCTTTGGTGGGGTTTGTGTCATCAAAGCGCAGGTTGCAAATGCCCTTGTACTTATTTTTGACACCGAAATTAATGCAGATCGCCTTCGCGTGGCCGATGTGCAAATAGCCGTTGGGTTCCGGCGGGAAACGGGTCTGCACATGGTCGTACACACCCTCTTTTAAATCTTCATCAATAAAGTCGTGAATGAAATTGGATTTGGCTTCTTCATTCTCCAACAATTCCTGTGTTTTTTCGCTCATAAGTCCTCCGCCTCAGTTCATTTTCTCTATCCACTCATCGAAACGCCTGCCCACTTCCTCTTCACCTAAGAGCGCGAGAATGGCGCATAAATCGGGAGTGTTTCTTCTGCCGGTTGCCGCCAGGCGAATGATGCCCGAAACATCACCCACGTGCCCTTTAAAGGCTTCCGGATTTTGTTTATACTCTTTGACATTGGGGGTAAAGCCCAGCGCTTGACATAATTCTTTGATTTTTGTAAACCACGTGTCTTTATCGTCTGCCGCGCTGTATACGGCTTTATAGGCGCGCACAATCGCCGCCGCATCTTCTTTGGAGATGTTTTCGGGCAGCGCAAAGTCGTTTTGATACAGCGGGCGGTAGAAGTAAGCATAATAGTCTTTAACTTCTTCCCACTTCGCCAAATCCTTGCGCGGCTTTTTGCCGCCGCGATCAATGGCGAACATCTGTGTGGCAAAGTCCGTATCCGCCGCAATCAGTTCATAGAGCGCGCTGTCATAGTCCTTTGCCCAGGCAAGCACACCCGCGCAAACCTTTTCGGCAGAAAAGCGGCTGATGACATTTTTGGAAACATCATTGAGCTTTGCCAAATCAAACAGGGCGCCGGAAGCACTCATTTTCTTTAAATTAAATGGGAACTGCTCAAGCGGTGCCGCGGGATTGGCGCGGCGCCAATCTTCAAAATTGGAGTTGGCAAGAGTGAGCAGATACTCGTTAACACTCTCTGCAGGGTAACCCGCCTGCGCGTAGTAGGTCACGGAGGCTTCGGGGTCCTTGCGCTTGGAGAGCTTGCGCTTGCCGCAGACATTGCCGCTCTCATCGCGCTCCTCTTTCATAATCGGCGCAATGTGCGCATATTTGGGCACTTTAAAGCCGCAAGCTTTAAACAGCTCAATATGAATGGGTACAGAGGCAATCCACTCGTCCCCGCGCACAATATGCGTGCTGTGCATCAGGTGGTCATCCACACAGTGCGCAAAGTGGTAGGTGGGGATACCGTCTTGCTTGAGCAGCACCACATCCTGCACATTGGCAGGCATTTCAATCTTACCGCGAATAAAGTCATCAATAATAATTTTCTTTTCGCAGTCGCCTTGGGAGCGCAAGCGCAGGGTCCAGGGTTTGCCGGCTGCCAGCGCCGCTTCAATCTCTTCCAAAGTCAGATTGCGGCAGGTCGCCCACTTGCCGTAGTAACCCTTAATCGGCTCATTTTCCTGCGCTTCGCGCATAGCGCTTAAATCCTCTTCGGTGCAGAAGCAGGGGTACGCCAAGCCTTCTTCGACCAGGTGCTTGGCAAAGGTTTGGTAAATTTCTTTGCGCTCGCTTTGGCGGTAGGGACCGTAGTCGCCCTTGTCTTCCGCTTCGCTGACTCTGCCTTCATCCGGCACAATGCCGAACTGCGCAAGCCCCGCAATGATGCCGCCGATACCGCCTTCGACTTCGCGCTTTTTGTCGGTATCCTCAATTCTTAAGTAAAAAACACCTTTGCTCGCCTGCGCGGTTCTTGCCGCCACCATGGCTGCAAACAGCCCGCCCAAGTGCAAAAAGCCGGTCGGGCTCGGTGCAAAGCGGGTCACACGCGCACCCTCGGGCAAATCGCGCGGCGGGTAAAGCGCCTCGTAGTCTGCCGGTGTTTTGTCAATGTCCGGAAAAAGTAACCTTGCTAATCGTAAATTGTCCATGCCTACCTCGATAAATATAAATCTGTACCCACATGCTGAAAGCCCATGGATTTTAATACCTGTTTTTCGCCGATGACCGCCGTGCGGCAGCAGCAGGCGTATTTCTTTTTGAGAATCGCGCTCGCCAGCGCCCCCGCCGCCATATGCGCATACACATCTTTCGCTTCGCGGTTAATGGTGTAAATGCCGATTTCCACCATTCTGCCCGCCTTTTCTTCGACAATCGCCTGGGCGGTGATATCGCCCGCCGCATCGCGCACGATATAGGCGCCGTATTCTTTAATGGAAGCAATAATACTCTCTTTGGTATGCTGTTTAATGGCGGGCTTTTTGCTCTGACACATTGCCAAAATATCTTCCGCATCCGCCACATGCGCCGGTACCGCCGCATTCTCTTCAAATTCCGGCTCGCGGAAGGAGCGGGTATTTGCCAAAAAGACTCCCAATTCCTTTTGTGTTCTAAAGAGGGTATGGCGCATAAAATCGCGCACCTTTTTTTCTTCGCCGGTTACCGAAGCATAGCCGATAAAGTTGTCGCGCAGGTAGATATAAATATCCATCACATCCACTTCGTTGGAAACGGAAAAGACGGTCACCTCGCCATCGGCAACGCTGAAAACATATTTAATTTCACCATCTGCCCAAAAATCGGCATACACATAGAGCTCTTCACTCTCCAAGCCGTAGCGGTTAATCTTGGAACAGATACCGATGGAATTGACCAGGGCGCTGCGCAAATAAATGCCGACTGCTTCGCGGTCTTTGTTTGTTACTCTTGTAATCATTGTTCCCCTTCTAAAAACGCTTGTAGTATCTTCATGTTTTTCAAATTGACCTGCTCGACAAATTTTTCAAAGTTGTCGGGTGCCTCTTCATCGCCGTTGTCGGAAACGGAGCGCAAAATCACAAAAGGCACTTTGTTCAAATAGCAGGCGTGCGCAATCGCGCCGCCTTCCATTTCCACCGCATCGGCACCGAAATACTCTTGAATATCCTGCTTGCGCACCGAGTCGCAGAGAAATTGGTCGCCGGTTGCCACCACACCGATTTTAGTGTGATAACCGAGATTCCGGGCAATCGCGGCAATTTTTTCGGTAGCGGCTTTGTCGGCGGGAATATGCACCGCTTCCACGCGCTCAAGATGCCCGCGCTCCCAACCGAGGGTGCCGTAATCCATATCGTGCTGCACCGCAGTAGCGGCAAGCACCATATCGCCGATATGCAAACCGTCGCCCACGCCGGCAGCACAGCCGGTGTTGATGATCACGCGCGGTGAAAAGTGATATATCATATTCTGTGCGCACAGCGCTGCATTGACCTTGCCTACACCGCTTTGCGCCACGACAACTTCCGTGCCGAACAGTTTGCCTTTGTAAAATTCCACGCAAGCAAAGTTGCTCACTTCCGGCTCTGTCATTGCCGCTTTGAGACCGTCTACTTCACTTGCCATTGCTCCGATAATGCCTATCATGGTTTTTGCTCCTTTTAATTTACGCAATATTTTGCTTTTATTCTGCCTGCGCTAATGCATTGACCACTTCTGCCGCCACGGGCAGCGCGACTTCCGAGCCGGAACCGCCTTCCTCGACAATGACCGCAAAGGCATAGGGGTATTCCTCGTTATCCAAGAAGCCCGCAAACCAAGCGTGCGGCGTTTTGTCGGGCTCGGTTTCGGCAGTACCCGATTTGCCGCAGGGGTTAAGCCCTTCGCTAAAGTGCCAATCGCCGTATTGCGCTTCAAAATTGTTGCGCAGCAGGCTCTTGAGCTCTGCCGCCGTTTCCTCACTGACAGCTCTCGAACCGGTTTTGGTCAATGCAACCTCTTTGGTAAAGCCGGAAGCGGAAGTGACCTTTTGCACCAGGTAGGGCTCTACCGGCTCACCGCCATTTGCAATCGCGCCCATAATGCGCGTTTGTAAAAGCGGGGTGACCAGCGTGGTCGATTGCCCGATACCTGCCCAGCCGAGCTCTAATTGGTCGTCTTTCGCCGTTTTGATGACAGATTTATACACGCCCAATTTGCCCAGCGAGATGTTTTGATTGTAGCCGAAGTCCTCGGCGGTCTTTTGCAGCGCCTTGCCGCCGACATCATTGGCAATTTCCGCAAAGGCGGAGTTACAGCTCTTGGCAAGCGCTTCTTTTAGCTGCACATTGCCGTGCTCACTCATGCACTTAATATCGCCGTAAGAGGTGTGATAAGCGCCGTCACAGTAAAAGGTTTTGCTCATTTCGCCGCTGACATTGTCTATTGCCGCAGCCGTGGTAATTACCTTAAATGTGGAACCCGGGGGATAGAGCCCCATCGTCACGCGGTTAATATAAACGCCCTCATACGCATCGTTATCGTTAATATCATCGGGGATATTTTCCGGGTCATACGCCGGGGTGGAAACGCTTACTAAAACGGCACCGGTTTTGTAGTTGTATACGCACACCGCGCCTTTTCTGCCGCCGAGCGCTTCGTAAGCGGTTTTGCAGGCCTGAGATTTGACTGTCAAATTCACTTCGCTGCCCTGCTCATAGTTACACAATTCCCACACACCCATAATGCGGTTGTAGCCGGACAGGTTGGTGCGATACTGGTTTTGAACAGAGGATGAAATGAAGCCGTAGTTATCGCCGACCACATGCAGCAGGGAACTGCGCACTTCACTATCCTCGGCAAAAGTGCGTTTCCCGTCGGACGTGCTGCACAAAATGGTGCCGTCGGCATCGGTGATGTTGCCGGCGCCGATAAGCGTGCCGTTGACATACAGGTGCGCGTTGCGCGAAGAGGTCGCCCATTTACCGCCCTGGGTCATCATACTGACCATCAGGAAAATTGCCCCCGCCAATGAGAGCGCAATAAAAACCCATGTTATTTTAATTCTGTTGGATGCACTTTTCATTTTTTCTTAATTTCTCCGTAAGTGGTAAGGTAAGTTCTCGCATCGCCCGCTTTGAGAAACGCCAGCAGCGCCCAGCAGGAAATCATTGAAGAACCGCCGCGGGAAATGAACGGCAAGGTCACACCGGTAAAGGGAATGACATCGGTCACGCCGAAAATATTGATGCTTGCCTGGAACAGCAGCAGCCCTGCCGCCGCCGTAGCCCCGATCGAATAAAAGGTCGAGCGCGAAGTGCGCGCGTTGCGAATGGCATACACCGCAAAGAGCATAAAGCAGGCGAGGATTGCCATACCGGTAATAAAGCCCAGCTCTTCACACACCACGCCGAAAATCAAGTCGGTCGAGGAGAAAATAACGTCTCTGACATTGCCCTTGCCCAGCCCCAAGCCGAACAGTCCGCCCGAGGCGATGCCGATGAGCACGCGCGTTTGCTGGAAACCCTTACCGTCAATCATCTCGGGTTCCCACACATGGCGGTAGGTCGCAAGGCGGTTTTTGACCGTCGTTTTAAACATGGCAATTAAGGTGCCGCCGAGTGCGGCGGAAGCGAGCGCGAGCGCAATCGTTCTCACATCGCCCGAGCGCATAAACGCAATGAGCAGGAAGGTTAAGAAGAAAATGACCGCCGTGCCGAAATCCTTAAGAATAAACAGCACACCCACGCACGCGGCGGAAAAGCCGATAAACATATATAAGTTTTTGGAAGTTTGCAGTTTTTCAAGCGTTGCCGCACCCACAAACACAAAAATGATTTTGACAAATTCACTCGGTTGAATGGAAATGGCGTTGCCGATCACAATCCAGTTTCTTGCGCCGTTAATATCCGAGCCCAAAAAGATGTTGGCAACCAAAATCAAAATAGCGAGAATACCCAGCGGCAGGCGCAGTTTCATCGCTCTCTCGTTGTCGCCCAAAATCCAGACTAACACGATAAAGCCGATTAAGCCGAGCAAAAAGGCGCCGGTCTGCACAAGCAAGCCGTCGGGCTTTGCGGAGCCGATGGCGGCAAAGCCGATGCCGGTCAGGAAAAAGCCGATGAGTTCAATTTCAAAATTGCGCCGCTTGGCAATCGCGCGCATCAAAATCACATACAGCCACTCCGCGGCAATAAAAACCACGAAGTAAACGAGCATGGTATAGTTGATTTCCAGCTCTTTGATATTGGTCACGGTCAGCTGCGAAAACAGGTATAGCTGGTATGCCGTAAGCAATATGAGCATGGGAATGGTTTTGAGAGGGCGGCGCTTGTGGGGCTTTCGCATTTTGAGCGCCTTGTCTTCTGCTTTTTTAGCCACGCGCATCCCTCCTTCCCGTTTCACCGTAATCCTTAAACACAAAGATATGGGTGTTAATCATTATTTTATCGCCGCCGGAAATCGGCTCGGAGCCGTGAATGCGGTAGCCGTTGACACCGACACCCGCCCGGGAGTCGTTATCGGTCACCACCCAGCCTTCGTCGGTGTATTGCACCACGGCGTGCAGGCGCGAAACCATCCTGTCTTCAATGACCACATCGCAGTTTTCGTTTCTGCCGATGGTAATTCTTCCGTTTTCAATGGCATATTCATAATTGGTGGCAAGGTTGACCAAGCCGCCGCTCACACCGCTGTTAAGTACCGGCGGCGGCGCACCGTCCTCACGGCCGGCGTGCGGCGCGATAAAGGTATAGTCCACCCCGCCGATGGTAATGACATCGCCGTGATAAATCCGAACGGAACCCTCGGTTTGTTCGCCGTTGACAAAGGTGCCGGTCTTTGAATCGGTGTCGGTAATAAACCAGCCCTTTTTGCGGCGCGAAATGACCGCGTGGGAACGGCTTGCCAAAGTGCTCGCAAGCAAAATGTCGCAGTTTTTGGCTCTGCCAAGCGACGTTTCATAGGTGCTGATGGCAAGCTTTTTGCCGCTGTCTTTATTGATAAGCACCGCTTTGGGTTTGCCCGCGGGGCGCATCGAAAAGAGCGAAATAAAGCAGCGCGCGATAATAAAAATCGCCACCAGGCTCAAAATAATTTGCGGTAAATACAATACTAATTTCAATGAAAAATCTCCTAAAAGTGGTTGCTGTCTATCTGTGGGCTGTGCCTGAAACAAATTTCGCTATAAGCGAAACTGCCTGAGATAATCTTTATCGCTTGAGGTGCAGGCAATAGCGCAGGATTTTTGATGAAATTTGTCTTTTTTGTGAGGGAAGTTTTACTTTGTGTAAAGCGAGGAAACAAAAAGGCAAAGTTCGCAAAAAGAAGCGATAGTTCCGCACCGAAAGCGGTGAATATTATCTCTTAGGTACGGCTTTGTAAATTCTTGGAATAAGGTTCGTCACGATCATCCAAAACGCGGCATAGATAACAATGTGAACGGGACCGATAGAAGAAATGGAGCCCATAAAGCTGAGCACGGCAATAATGACCACACCCAATATAATGCAGGCATATTGCAGCAGGCGCAACAGCCCGAACTGCCCGTTTAAAATGGAGCACGCGGTAATGCTGCGCATAAAGGTGACCGGGTCGCCGCGGTTAATGACTTTGGCTTCGTTGTAGATTTCCTGCTGCTGTTTTTCATCATAGATGTTGCCGGCGAGCATGCTCAAAATCTTCACGGAGTCTTTTTCCAGCTCAAACAATTCGCACAGTAAGCTTTGGTCAATGCCGGAGTCTTCGGTCTTGACCAAAATCTCGATGCCGGATGCTTCAAGGCGCTGCAGCTCATACTCAATAATCGGGTCGGAATAATATTCGAGCACAAACATGGCATAAACCGACCCGTCAATTGCCAAAAACATCACGCGCCTGTTTTGTGTCATATAGTCTTCGGGCTTGGCGGTAGCGGGGATTTCTATGCCGTGCGCCCCCATCATTTCTTTGTTGCCCAAAAGCACCTTTCTGTCATAAATCCAAGTGGATAAACCGAGCTTGGCTTCATACGCCGTATCAAAACTCTCAGGCATATGGTCTTTGACCTCGCTGATGCTCTCCATAAAAACATTTCTAAACGGATGCGCTGTTTTTTCAAGCACGCTTGCCGCGTATAATATCGCTTCATCCATCTGCATCTTCTTAAAGAGCTTCATGCCTTTGAGCGCGCAGGTATTTTCGGGGAAAATCTCCTCGGCGCCAAGCACTATGGCACTGGTTCCTGCCACATCCTTGAGCGCGGCAAAGCCGGTAATCGTGCCGCGCTCTTTGAGCAGGGCGGTGTCGGCATTTTCCAGCGCCTTATTAAACGCCATAATAGAGGATGCCGGAATGCCGAGTATCATCGCCGCATTAAGCGCACAAACGGCAGCCATACTGTCTTTGGTAATAAAGTAGGTAATAATGCCGATGACCACGGAAAGCCCGATTGCCGGGAACGCCGCCCATTTGGCAATGCTGTCAGACGGGTCATCCGCATAGGAGTGCCCTAAAAAGCGGGTCGGAAACGCGGTTTTTGCATTGTAGCGAATATCAATATATTCTAATGCGGTGCCCTTGGCAAATTCCTTTGCTTCTTTGGGCTCGGTAATGGCGGTAGCGGTGAATTTTTCGCCGCTTTTAATCAGAAAACGGAAATTTTTAAAGGTTCTGCGTATCATAGAGCGCTTGCCGAAGCAGTTGAGCAGGAAGACAAAGCCCATCGCTCCCACATAAATGTGGCTGACACCGGCGCCGCTTGCCCCGAGCGTCAACCCCAGCACACACTGCGCCAACGTGACAATGGAAGCGAGCGCCATCACACTATCGCCGCTCGGTTTGAGCAAAATCAAGGCTTTCATACCCTTAAAAATTGCCCTGCCGTTGACAATCATCATCACCAGCAACAGCGCGGTGTTGATAATAATATAGATTCTCTCCGTGCCGGTCCCCAAACCGAAATCGTTGAGAATGCCGGAGCCGAAAATACCGACAACCGCTACAACGAGTTCCGCAATAAAGGTAATGGTTGTTCTCAGTTTAAAACGGTTCAAGAGCGCTTCGAGTTCCAAATACACCGCTCTCTGGTCGCTTTTGGAGTTATAGTCGATAACATCGTTGATAACGGGGGTTTCTTTTTCGGGTGCGTAGGTTTCATCAATCGCACTTTGTACCGCCGCCACGGGTTCGTCACTGTTTCTTTCCTTAAACTCCTGCTCGAGCTCAAAGCGGTCTATCTTGGCGCGGCGGTTGAGCTCTAACTGCTCTTCAAGCTCATCTTCGCTGATTTTTTCAAATTCGCTGTCGTCAAAAAAGCCTTCCAGGCGCGTTTGCCCTTCAATGTTACCCGTGTGGTTCATATTGGTAATAACACGGTTCGGGCGGTCGGCGACAAGCGTTTTTTCAATCTGCGTTTGTTTGTCGACCACGGCAAAGGCATGCACCTTGGTCTTTTCCTCTACTGCCTGCGACTTTGCGGCGGAAGGGGAGGACTTTTCTATTGGCGCGTGCTTGATGTCGATAGTCTTAATCATGCCCGTGTCTTGCTTTTTCTTCTGCTTGCGGCGAATATATTCATTGTAGGCTTTGGTTTGAATATCCTCTTTGTCGCCTACGATTTTTTCTTTTTTCTGCAAATCGCCCATACGCGGCGCGGAAGTGACCGCGGGCGCCGGCTGCGGCTGCGGCGGGGTTTCTTCAATGAGCGCATCGGCTTTGCGAATGACACCGGTGCGCGTGAGTTTGTTTTCCCGCTTGCCGGCGCTTTCTTCTTTTTGGTCATACAGCGCCTTATCAATCTTATTGTCGGAGTCAGGCATCACATCGCGCATCACTTCATTGAGCGAGCGGTGCGCCTTTTTGCTCTGCGGCACGTCCGAAGGCGCAGGGGCAATTACGATATCGTTTTCCCCCTTGGGCGGCACAACAGGCGCCACCTTAGCAATGCGCGGCTCTTTTTCCGGCTTTTTCTCTGCGTGCGGCTGCTTCGTTTTCGCGCGCACAGCGGGTTTGGGTGCTTTTTCCCCGGCGGCGCGCGCTTTAATCTCGCTTAAAAGCGCTTCAAAAGCGGCATCGTCACTCTTTTTGGGCTTGTCTTGCTGCAAGCTGTTCAAAATCTGCTGCGCCTGCTCATCTGCCTTGCGGGAAATCTCCTCGGCGGAATGCGAGGGCGCAAACTGCCGCGCCTCTGCCAATATTTCATCCACAGAATATTTCTTTTCTTCCATCCCTACTCCTTATCTTCCCTGCGCAACCGCATACATTAAAACGGCGGCTGCCACAGATGCATTCAACGAATTGACTTTGCCCTTCATCGGCAGGCTGACCGTTACATCACAGGTTTGTTTGATTAAACGGCTCACACCTCTGCCTTCGCTGCCGACAACCAAGCCTACCGCGCCCGTATAGTCGACCTGTCGGTAATCCTGCCCGTCCATATCCAAACAGTACAGCCAAACATTGCGCTTTTTCATTTCCTCTAAGGCTGCTGCCAGGTTGGTGACGCGCGCCACTTTGACATATTCCAGCGCGCCGGCGCTGGCTTTTGCCACAATGCCGGTAAGCGCTGCTGCCCGCCGCTTGGGAACCACCACACCGTGTGCGCCGACTGCATCGGCGGTACGAATAATCGCGCCCAAATTGTGGGGGTCTTCAATCTCATCGCAAATGATGATGAAAGGGGCCTCGCCCTTTTGCTCTGCCGCGGCAAAAATATCCTCCAGCGAAGCGTATGCGTGCGCCGCGCAAAATGCCGCCACACCTTGGTGCACACCGCCGCCGGACATATAGTCTAACTTCTTGGCATCAACTTCTTTGATCGGGATACCGCGGTCTTTGGCAAGTGCAATAATTCTTCCGATAGAACCGCTGCGCTCCCCGCGCGCAACAAACAGCTGGTTAAACTCTCTGCCCGCTTTAAGCGCTTCCGTAATCGGGTTTCTGCCGATAATCAGTTCATCTTTTGGCGTGGTGTCTTGAAGCATAATAGTATGGTTTTCTCCTTTTTTGGCAAAAAAACTGCTATATAGAGTAAATTATATCATAACTGAGAATAATTTTAAAGACTTATATAATAATTATTATGATTATTTTACTTTTTGTAACCGTTTATTAATTTGACAAAGGTTTAGCAATTGGGTAAAATGTTTATGATTACGGCATTTGCCGGAACAAGGAGACTATCATGATAAATTGTGAAAAATGCGGTAAAGAAAACAGCGACAGCGCGCAGTTTTGTGCTGCGTGCGGCAAGGCGCTCAAAGATACACCGATTCGTTTAGATTTGGATGAGCTCGATATCCCCGCCGCGGCAAGAAAGGCGCACATTGTCAAAATCAGCGCCAAAAAGTCTGCAGCGGCGCCCCAAAGCGCTCCCGAAGAAGCACAGCCCGAAACACCGGCGGAAGAGACTCCTGCCGAAACGCCGCTCATTGATTTGAGCACCGGCGAGGCGAAGATTGCCGAAGAAACACCTGCCCCGGCAGCGGTGGCGCCCGCAGAAGCAGCGGCAGAAGCCGTGCCGATGCGCGTGATCGATTGGATTGTGGTGTTTATCCTCACCGCCATTCCCGTGGTAGATGTGATTATGCTGCTCATTTGGGCGATTTCTTCCAAAACCAAGCCGAGCAAAAAAAGTTTTGCCAAGGCAACCCTGATTTTCGGTGCGATTTTGATTGTGTTGAGCGTTGCCGCTTATTTTATATATGCCAAGTTTCTCAGCACTGACCCTGTCACTTCATGGAATCAGTTTATGTAAATTTCTTTTTTTCCGGAGGTAAATTATGAAAAAATCCGCAAAGCCCATTGTGGTTATATTAATTATTATTGCCGTTCTCGCCGCCGCATTTTTGCTGGTGTGGCAATTTGATGTGTTCGGTCTTTTTAAAGACTACAAGACCGTTCCCGAAATCACCTTAAAAGGTAAAACCGATATTGTCTTAGAGGGCGGCACGCCCTTTGAGGAACCCGGCTACTCGGGGAAAATCGGCGATTTAGATGCCACCGACAAAGTGGAAGTCGACTACAAAACAGTCGATACCACCAAGGTGGGCACCTATGAACTCAACTACACCCTTTCCAACCTTAAAGGCAAGCGCACCGTGACCGAGACGAGAACCATCAAAGTAGTCGATACCACCGCGCCCGTCATCACCCTAAAGGGTGACGCAACGGTGAAAGTGCAAATCGGCAGCGAATATAAAGATGCCGGTGCCACCGCCGCCGATAAGGTAGACGGTGATTTAACTAAAACCATCAAGGTTGACAACAAGGTTGATGTCAACAAAAAAGGCAAATATACCGTTACCTACACGCTCAAAGATGCCGCCGGCAACGAGGCAAAAGCCACGCGCAATGTCATTGTTTCCAAACAGACTGCCGGCAGTGTGGTGTACTTAACATTTGACGATGGTCCGAGCTTCAATACCATCAAAATTTTGGATTTACTCAAGCAATATGACTGCCACGCCACCTTCTTTATTGTCGGGCAAAACATTCCCGGTAATGAGGACATTTTAAAGCGCATGGTCAAAGAAGGGCACACCCTTGCGGTGCACACCTATACCCACGACTATGCCGCGATTTACACCAGCCCCGAGGCATTCTGGAAAGACAACCAGAAAACCCGTGACTTAATCAAAGAGGTCACCGGCGTGGAAGCAAAATGCATGCGCTTCCCGGGCGGCGCTTCCAACACCATCAGCGCTAACTACTGCTCAGGCATTATGAGCACGCTGACCGGTCAGTGCAAAGACCACGGCTACGAATACTACGATTGGAATATTTCTTCGGGCGATGCGAATGCCGACGGCTTGCCGGCAGCACAGCTCTATGACAATATTATGGCAGGTATTCACGAAAACTATGAGTCGCCGATTGTTTTAATGCACGACACCGGCGCCAAAGGCACCACGGTCACCGCCGTTGCCAAAGTGCTCAAGGTCGGGCTTTCGGAAGGCTACAGCTTTGAAGCGATTGATGAAACGGTAGAACCCATTCACCACGCAGTGAATAACTAAAATTTAATCAAAAACAGGAGCGGACACCCGCTCCTGTTTTTTTGCTGCCCTAGAATTTCTCTTTTGGGATAAGGGTGTGGGAAAAACGCAGGAATTTATGACAAATTTCAGTCATTTGCGAGTGATGCTTTACTTTGTGTAAGGCGAGCAAACAAAGGGCTGAAAATTTCTTAAAGAACAAGTTTTTCATCGTTTTACAGCCCCCGAGAGAAATTTTTCGAACAAATGTTTGATTTTTGAGAAAGCTTGTGTTATAATACACCCGTGAGAGAATAATAAGGAGTTTACTATGGCAATTAGTAAAACACAAAAAAAGATTTATGACTTCTTGCGCCAAAAGGCGATTGAAGGCGTGCCGCCGACCGTGCGCGAAATCTGCGCCGCCGTGGGCTTGAGCTCCACTTCCTCGGTGCAGGCGGGCTTAGATGCGCTCGAGAGAGAGGGCTACATCACTCGCGACCCGATGCACAAGCGCAGCATTCGCATCAACGGCATTGCCGAAAATGTCAACCACGTGCCGCTGCTGGGTACTGTCACGGCAGGGCAGCCGGTGCTCGCGTTTGAAGACATTATGGAATACATTCCCTACAACGGCCCCGCCTCAACTTCCGCCGACCTGTTTGCGCTCAAAGTTAAGGGCGAAAGCATGATAAATGCCGGCATTTTTGATGGGGATATTGCCGTGGTCGAGCGTACACCCTACGCCCAAAACGGCGATATTGTAGTCGCGCTCGTAGGCGATGAAGCGACAGTCAAAACTTTCTATAAGGAAGCCGGACATTTTCGCCTGCAGCCGGAAAATGACAGCTACGAGCCCATTATTGTGGAGGAAGTTGCCATTTTAGGTAAGCTTAAGTCCATTATCCGCTACTATTAATATGATTTATAAAAGTATTTTTTCTTCCGCGCTCGGGTTTTTGGAAATCTGCGCGGATTCGCAAGAAGCGGTCAGCCGCATCTATTTTACTTCCACCCCTTCTGCCGACTATACCGAAACTGCGGTAACCCGGCAGGCAGCGAAAGAACTTGAAGAATACTTTGCCGGTACGCGCCGGGAATTCAGCTTTGCCATGGCGCCCCAAGGCTCCGATTTTGCGCGGCAGGTGTGGCAGGCGTGCCGCGAAATTGCCTACGGCAGCAGCAAAAGCTGCAAAGAGCTTGCCGCCGCCATCGGCGATGACAAGGCAGCGAAAAAGGTAGAGCAGGCAGTGGATTTGAACCCGATTGCCGTTGCGATCCCGACACATCGCGTTACGCGCAAAACTAATTTTTTAACCGGTTTTTCAACCGAAGCGATGCGCAACGAAGCGCTGCGCGGCGCAGAAAAAGAATTTAACAAATAAGGGTTTGTCGCGCTGTTTGCAAAACCACCAAAGTTGTGTTCGATACAAGTCTACCCCTCTGTCACTTCGTGACATCTCCCCTCATCAAGGGGCGACAAGAAGAGGACAAATTGAACATCGAACCAACTGCGGTGGTTTTGCTCGTTCCACTCGCCCAACTAAAAAAAGCCGGACAAAATCCAAGTAGGT
>JAFRJB010000129.1 GCA_017432485.1 Clostridia bacterium | reverse complement strand
CCTCACCCGATTTTAACGTGCGGCAAACGCCGCACCAAAAGGAATTGAGCGAAGCGGAACGAGTGCGAGTGTCTCGCCCTCACTTCTTACCTCTTCACTATTACTTCTTACTTCAATAAGGATTTGCGAGCCCGCAAGGGCTCCGCAAATCCTTATTTGTTGAACCATTCCAGCGTATTATTGATATACGCCTGCCCTAAGAAGTTGTTTGCCTGCCAATCTACCGCATGGTTGGCAAAGGGCACTGTAACCAAGCGAATATCGGTTTTGTTTTTGACCAGCGCCTGCGCAAAGCTGACAGTGGAATCAAGCGGCACCGATCCGTCACTTTCACAAGCCACAATCAGCGTAGGCGGTGTTGCACTGCCTATATATTTTGCGGGATTAAACTGAGCATAGCGCTCAGGCTCCTCTTCCGGCGTAGCACCAAGATAGCTGACTGCCATTTTTTTGGAAGTCGCCGAGGTAACAATATTGTCGTTTTCATAGAAAGCGCGAATATCGGTAACCGGGTAAATCACACTAACCCTGCTCACACGGGGGCAATCTTTATACACGCCGCCGTTGATTTTATAGGAAATATCCAGCGCCATATTGCCGCCGGCAGAGTCGCCGACCAAATACAGGCGCTCGGTATTGCCGCCAAACTTGGCAGCGTTCTTCTCTGCCCAGCGCAGTGCGCAAAGCAATTGTTTTTCCGTAGAGTTATACAGGTGCTCCTCATCGCCGGACAAATCATAGTCCGGGCAGACCACCACATAACCGCGCTCGGCAAAAGTTTTGGTGGTGCTCAAGCGGTCTTGGCGCGAGCCCCAAATCCAGCCGCCGCCGTGAATGTAGACCATCACGGGCTTGCCGCTATTACCATCATCACAATAGTAAATGCTCAGCGGCACTTCTTTTTTGTTTTGGTCGGTATATGTCTCATCTACTGACTGGACATAATCGAATCGCTGCAATGTAAATGCTTTAAAATAGTTGATTTTAGCACCCTGTTCATTGACCGTATACACCAGCCAAATGCTCATAAATGCAAAATTAATGCAAATGAGCAGTGATGCAATCAAGTGAATGATATTTCTGGGCGTTTTTTCCTTTAATAAAGTAAAGAGAGCCAGCAGCGCCAATGCCAGGCAGGCAACTAAGATATAACCGTATAGCGGAATAAAAAGGTTACTCGCTATGTCACTGAGCACCGGTACAAAATTGAGCAGTGTGCCCACCGTGGTCACGGCGCAAAATGTAAGCAGCACCCAATAGAGAATGCGCGATAAGATTTTGCCGATTCGTTTTTTCTTCATAGTGCCACCTCAAAAAGCGAAAACTAACACACTAACAATCGGGCAAATGGCGCACCATTTGCCCGATTGTTATACATTTTAATCAATCATTATTTTGCTGCTTTGCTGCCTTTTTTGCCTAAAGCCAATTTGAGCACAAAGAGTGTGCCGACCATCAGCGCAATACCGATGGGCAATGCGATCCAAGCGGACTGCACAAAGCCTGCAATGATGTAGGTAACAAAGGAGACACCTGCTACGGTCAGTGCATACGGCAGCTGAGTCGAAACGTGGTTGATGTGGTTACACTCCGCACCTGCCGAAGCCATGATAGTGGTATCGGAAATCGGTGAGCAGTGGTCGCCGCAAACGGCACCGGCCATACAAGCGGAAACCGCAATAATGGTGATATTGCCATCGCTGCCGCTGAACACGCTGAGCACAATCGGGATAAGGATACCGAAGGTACCCCAGGAAGTACCGGTCGCAAAGGAGAGACCGACTGCGATTGCAAAGATGATTGCCGGCAGGAACATCTGGAAGGAGCCTGCGGAACCTTCAACAAGCTGAGAAATGAAGATTTTTGCACCGATGCTGTCGGTCATTGCCTTCAAAGTCCAAGCGCAGACCAAAATCAAAATAGCCGGTGCCATTGCCTTTAAGCCCTCGGGGACGGCTTCAAGGCAATCCTTGAAGGAGATAACTCTTCTGCAAAGGAAGTAAATTACCGCAAAAATGATGGTCACAAATGAACCGTAAACCAAGCCGACGGATGCATCGGAATTGGAGAATGCAACGATGAAGTTATGGAAACCTTCTTCGCCTTCGGTGAAGAAACCGCCGGAGTAAATCATACCCAAAACGCAGGCAATAATTAAGAAGATAACGGGGATTAAGAGGTCGATAACCTTACCCTTGTCGTTCTCTTTGAGTTCATCGCTCTTTCTGGCATCGATTTCTTCGATAGCCTTGCCCATTCTGGCTGCGGCTTCGAACTTCTTCATCGGGCCGTAATCAAACTTGGTAAAGGCGATAAAGAGCATCATTACGATGGTTAAAATCGCATAGAAATTAAACGGAATTGCTCTGACAAATAAAGACATACCGCTCTCGGCACCGGCGCCTTTGGCAAAGCCTGCCACAGCAGCCGCCCAAGAGGAAATCGGCGCGATAATGCAAACCGGCGCAGCGGTCGCATCAATGAGGTAAGAGAGCTTTTCTCTGGAAATTTTCTTTTGGTCGGTAACCGGGCGCATCACGGAACCTACGGTTAAGCAGTTAAAGTAGTCATCAATAAAGATTAATACGCCAAGGGCGATGGTCGCAAGCTGCGCACCCAAGGTGGATTTGATGTGCTTGGCAGCCCACCTGCCGAAGGCAGCGGAACCGCCGGTTTTGTTCATCATCGCAACCAGGGAGCCGAGCAGCACCAGGAAGATGATGATACCAATGTTATAGGGGTCTGCCACGGAATCAATAAAGCCGTCTTTAAAGACATGCACCATAGTCGTTTCCAAATTAAAGTTGGAGTAAATTAAGCCGCCTGCCAAAATACCGATAAAGAGTGAAGAATACACTTCTTTGGTAATAAGCGCCAATACAATCGCAATAATCGGCGGAACCAGTGCCCAAAATGTGGCATAGCTCTTGATAGACTCGCGCACTTTTGCAAGAGCGGTTTGAATGTTGGATTCAAAGTTCGAGTCGTTAGTCAGGTTATCGGCATAGCTGTCAACATATGCGCTTGCGCCTTCATCACTGGCGAGGTCGTATTCATTGTCTTCCCCATCCACACTCACAACCACATTGGTGGAAGAAGCCGGAGCCGGAGAGATAACTTCGGGTTGTTCGCCTTCGGCAAAGGAAACGAGAGTCGTGGCGGTGAGCATTAACACCAGCATCAGCGCCGCAAGAATCGCACCTATGCGCCTTGATTTCGTTTTCATACTTTATCCTCCTCATACGGGTAAGCACCCGCTATTTACAAATAAAAAACAGATTGCGAGCGCAATCCGAAAGAAAAACATCTTTGAAAGCGCTCCACATGACTGTGACAGTGCTGCAGATATTCTCTGCAGCCCCAGCGCCGCCTCTTTGCGGAAGCCCGGCGGCACTTCGGCGAACTTCCCTTTCGCTGCAGCTAAACTCCGCACTGCCGCAGGTACTGATGAAGCCCGCACCTCTTATAAAGATATATAACATTAGTATTTTAGCACGGTAAAGTATTTCTGTCAATGGTTTTCGCGACAAATAAGGCTTTGTCGTGCTCTCCGAGCACGCAAATCCTTATTTGAGTGTTCAATGTTCAGTGTTCAGTGTTCAGTGTTCAGTCGCAAGGCTACGCCTGTTTAGTCAGCGCATAGGTAAGTCTTTAGTGTCAGCGCATAGGTAAGTCCTGTTGAAAGTCAGACCAGTACGATAGGTTGGAAAGATAGAGTAGAAGCAGAGCGGAGAGTGCCCCGCGGGGCACTCTCCGCTCCGGGCGATTTGAATGTGCTTCTATTTAGATTTTAAATTTTCCAAGGGATAAAAACTAGTGGAATTCATATCGAGTGTTCCTAACAGAAAATCGGTAAGAAAAACTTCATAAATGTTTTCTTCT